>NZ_JAPEHZ010000026.1 GCF_028823685.1 Tenacibaculum sp. L6
TTGGGTAAAGCTGAATTAACTCAGATACACTATTAAATTCATTTATTTCAAAATAATTAATATATCTAACAGAAATATCTGTTATGGTTAAACTATCTGTAGTAATTAACTGAAAATGTTCCCAATATTTGATTAATGATAAAAGCATATCCTCATAATCACGATATTCATTTATTTGGTGATATGATAGAGAGCCTTTTCTCATTTGTAAAATTTCATTCTCTTTTTTTAGATGAAACCCACTATTATCCTTTAGTACATTTACTCCATTAGCTGTAATCTGAAATTCATTAGTTACAGTAGGTTTCTTTTCTTCAAAATGATTTTTAATAAAGTCTAGATTAACAAAATTTTCAAAACAATTTTTGTCTACGATTTCACCATAGGAAATAGAAAAAATTATTTCTTTAATAGGGGTGTCTTCTAATTTTGGGTATTTCATAGTTTCTGTATTCAGAATGAAATCGATTGTTTAAATTTAATACTTTTTTGTTAATATCTCGCAATATAACAATATTTTTAACGTACAGATCTTTATTCAGAATTAATATAAAATATACTTAAGCTATAAGCTCCCCATTATTCACCTTTTCAGAAGGTTGAACAAAAGCTAATTTACCATCTGGTGTATCAGTCATTAAGATCATTCCTTGGCTTTCTACGCCACGAATCTTTCTCGGTGCTAAGTTGCATAAAACAGTTACTTGTTGCCCAACAATATCTTCTGGTTTAAAGCTTTCAGCAATACCAGAAACGATTGTACGAACATCCATACCAACATCAACCTTTAGTTTTAATAACTTTTTAGCTTTCGCTACTTTTTCAGCTTCTAAAATAGTTCCAACACGCATGTCCATTTTGGTAAAATCATCAAACTCAATGGTGTCTTTTTGAGGTTCTACCACTTTGTTTTCAGCTTCATTCGCTTTTTTAGTAGCTTCAAGTTTATCCAATTGTGTTTGAATAGTAACATCTTCAATTTTAGAGAATAATAATTCAGCTTTGTTTATTTGATGGTTTTCAGCTAATAAAACCTCTTTTTCAGCAATGTCATTCCAAGTAAGTGAATCATCAATATTTAAAATTGATTTTAACTTTTCTGAAGTGAATGGTAAAAATGGTTCCGATACTATTGCTAAACCAGTTGCGATTTGCAACGCAACATTCATAATCGTTTTTGTGCGCTCTTCATCTTCTTTAATTACTTTCCAAGGCTCTTCATCTGCTAAATATTTATTACCCAAACGAGCTAAGTTCATCATCTCTTGAGACGCTTCTCTAAAACGATAACGTTCGATAGATTTCGCAATCACATCTGGGAATTGTTTCAATTGCTCTAAAGCATTTTCATCCGCTTCTGATAATTCACCTGCAGCAGGTACTAATCCGTTATAGTATTTGTTGGTTAATACTACCACACGGTTGATAAAGTTACCGAAGATGGCAACTAACTCATTGTTATTTTTTGCTTGGAAATCTTTCCAAGTAAAATCGTTGTCTTTAGTTTCAGGTGCGTTTGCTGTTAAGGTATAACGTAACACATCTTGCTGATTAGGGAAATCTTCTAAATACTCATGTAACCATACTGCCCAATTTTTAGAGGTAGATAACTTATTTCCTTCTAAATTTAAAAACTCGTTTGCTGGTACATTTTCAGGTAAAATAAAATCTCCATGTGCTTTTAACATTGCAGGGAAAATAATACAGTGAAACACAATATTATCTTTACCGATAAAGTGTACTAATTTCGTATCATCTTTTTTCCAATAGTCTTCCCAGTTTTTACCCTCACGAGCAGCCCATTCTTTGGTAGAAGAAATGTATCCGATAGGCGCATCAAACCAAACATATAAAACTTTTCCGTCAGCACCTTCAACAGGAACGGGAATTCCCCAATCTAAATCACGAGTTACGGCACGAGGACGTAAACCGTCATCAATCCACGATTTTACTTGACCTAACACGTTAGGTTTCCAATCGTTTTTATGCCCTTCTAAAATCCATTCACGTAAAAAAGCTTCGTGTTTATCTAATGGTAAAAACCAGTGTTTGGTTTCTTTTAAAGTAGGTACATTACCAGTGATTGCTGATTTAGGATTGATTAAATCGGTAGCATTATGGCTCGTTCCACATTTTTCACACTGATCACCATAACTTTCTTCGTTGCCACATTTAGGACACGTACCAATAACAAAACGATCTGCTAAAAACTGATTAGCTTCTTCATCGTACAATTGTTGTGTAACCTCTTCAATAAATTCACCATCGTTGTATAATTTGGTGAAGAAATCTGAAGCTGTTTTATGATGAATTTCTGCTGAGGTACGCGAATAGTTATCAAAAGAAATTCCGAAATCTTCAAAAGATTTTTTAATGATTCCGTTGTATTTGTCTATAATAGCTTGTGGAGTAACACCTTCTTTTTTAGCACGCATTGGTATTGCAACTCCGTGTTCATCTGAACCACAAATGTATGCCACGTCTTTTCCTCTTTGACGTAAATAACGAGCATAAATATCTCCAGGAACATATACCCCTGCTAAGTGACCAATATGAATAGGTCCGTTTGTGTAAGGTAATGCCGCTGTAATTGTATATCTTTTTGGTGTACTCATGTTTTTCGACTAAAATTAAACCGCAAAAGTACAAAAAAGCAATTTTTTATACTGTTATAAATTAGGTACATTTGATGGATTTTAAACTTTTAGAATCGAGAAAGAGACTTGTTTATGGAAAAAAGAATTTTCACTTTATTTTTTTTATTAATAATTACATCGGTTTATGCGCAAAATAAAACTATGAAATTAATAACACCACCATATTTACATAAAGGAGATACAATAGCTATTGTGGCTCCTGCAGGAATTTTAAAGAATAGAAAACATGTAATTGATAAAGCAAAAGAATTGGCTGAAAGTTGGGGGTTAAAAGTAGTTTATGGTAAGCATTTATTTAATCAGAATGATCATTTTGCAGGGACGGATGAAGAACGTTGTCAAGATTTTCAAGATGCGTTAGATAACCCGAATATTAAAGCGATTTGGGCTGCACGTGGTGGATATGGTTCAGTTAGGATTATTGATAAATTAGATTTTGCGAAGTTTAAACAGCATCCTAAATGGATTGTTGGTTATTCTGATATTACAGCTTTTCATAATCATATTCATAATTTAGGAATAGAAACGCTACATGCTATGATGTGTACAAGTATGGAAGAAAAACCAGAAGAACTTGTACAAACCATTGCTACTTTTAAAAAAGCATTATTTGGAGAGGAATTACGATATTCAATTCCTTCTTCAAAAGAGAATAGAGTTGGAAATGTATCGGGAGAATTGGTAGGAGGTAATATTGCTATTTTAGCTTCGATGTTGGGGTCGGATAGTCAAATTTCTACTGATGGTAAAATTTTATTTATTGAAGAAATAGGAGAGTATAAATATTCGATTGATCGAATGTTGCAGAGTTTAAAACGTGCAGGGTATTTTACAAAGGTTAAGGCTATTATTGTAGGTGATATGACCAAGATAAAAAGAAACACAACTCCGTGGGGAAGTTCAATTGAGCAGTTAATTTTAGAGGTTGTTCCAAAAGATATTCCTATTCTTTTTAACTTTCCTGCAGGGCATGAGCCAGACAATAGGGCATTGATTTTAGGAAGAGAAGTTTCTTTAAGTGTTCAAAAAGAAACTTCTACAGTATTATTTAAGTAATTTAATTTTTGTCTTTTCTAGTGTTTATACCAAATAAACGATATAACGGACAAAAATTAACAAAACTGGTGATTAGCAAAATAATAGCTAGTACAAGCAATATGTTGCCTAAAACGCCTGAGATAATTTCAAAGTAAGATAGAGCTGCAATAAGTAAAGCAATTAGCGTTCTAATAGCCTTGTCGGTGTTTCCCATATTTTTTTTCATGGTAAATAGTTTTAAGGTTATTCAAATATAAGTTTTTATATGGCACAACACAATGAGCTTGGTAAGAAAGGAGAGCAGTTAGCAGTTGATTATCTATTGAAAAATGGGTATGAAATTGTTGAAAAGAATTATCGTTTTCAAAAAGCAGAAGTAGATATTATTGCTCAAAAAGACGATTTGTTAATTGCTGTTGAAGTGAAAACAAGATCGTCTATCGATTTTGGTAATCCTCAAGATTTTGTGAATCCGAAGAAAATAAAATTACTAGTAAGTGCTATTGATAATTATGTAAATGACCGAGATCTAGATGTTGAAGTTCGATTTGATATAATTGCTATTTTACGAGAACAAGGAGCGTTTAAAATAGAGCATATTAAAGATGCCTTTCTATATTTTTAAAGTATAAAAAAAGCTCAACAAATAATTCTGTTGAGCTTTTTTTGTGAGGTTTTAATTGAGTGGATTAATTGTTTTTACCACTATTAAAATATTTTTCTACATCTTCTTCGTGATCAGGCATTGCAATAATTTTCTTGTCTTTGTCTAATATGAAATAAGTAGGTGTACCAAGTAAGTTGTATTTTTTTACCGTTTCATTATCAAACTTGTAATCAGGATGTGTTCCTATTGCATTATGCCACTCAGGTAAATCTTTAACGAATGCAGTCCATTCAGCAGCATCGTCTTCTATACCAAAAGAAATAACAGAAACTTCTTTATGCGTTTGCATGAATTTATATAATTCAGGTATTTCTTTTACACAGTGTGGGCAACCTGTACTCCAAAATACTAATAAGTACTTTTCTCCGTCATTTAAAGTAGATAATTTTAACTCTTGCCCGTTTTCTTCCCAAGAAAAATCTGGAGCAGTTCTACCTACAGTTGCAAGTAAAACGTCTAATTTTTCTTTTTTAAACTCCGCATCTTGATCTTTAGCAGGTAACTCATCAAAATATTCTTCAAACATCCAATCTACAAGAGGACCGTTTCTTTTATCGGTAAGTGCGCTAATTAAGTAGTAAGTAACAGCCTTTTCTAATTTATCTGAAGAAATTTTCTTCATTACATTTTCAATAGACTCTTTAATTAACTTTTGTTGTACTTCTCTATCTTCAGAAAAGTTTAAATAGAAAACATAGTCGTTAATTTTATCAATTAAAAAAGAAGAGTTGTATAGGTCTTCGTTTTTAAAATCTACATACTCAAAAAAGTTTTCATTAGTAGCAGATAAATAATCTTTTATATTGTCGTGAGGATTGTATGAGTTATAACGACGAGATGCTTTTATAAAGCTGTTTACCAACATTCCTTCCGATTTGTTTTCAAAGTTTTTTTGAATATCTTCAAGCTCTTTAATTTCTTTCTTGTAAGCTTTTTTAGCTTCTTTATCTTCAGTTTCTATGTAAGAAGCTTGTAAAGAATCTATTTTTTTTTGTACTGCGTTATAAGCTTGTAGGTATTCACTATACAATTTATTTTCTCTAGAACTTGTAAAAAGAACCGATTGATCTGGGTATTTTGGGTTGAAAATAAATTCAATATTTTCATTGTTGAAGAAAAAATCAACAAAACCTGCTCCTCTAGTTCTGTATACTGCACGATAAGCACCAGGTTTAGCATTTTCGCCCAAATCAAAATTAAACTTACCTAAAACTTGCTGGCTTCCGTTAATATTTACGGTATCTAACTTTATGTTTGTGAAGGCAACATAATCTTGTTTTGCGCCTTCTATTTTATAAAGAGCTATTTGGTCACTTTTCTCTGGAGGAGTCATAGTACCTTTAACAGAATATTGAGCGTTAACTAGTGGTGCGGTAAATATTAATAGAGCGAGTAATTTTTTCATCATAATATTTTAAAGGGTTACTTACAAGGTTTTAAAACTAGGTATTTACAAACTTCTATCCAAGAAGTATACCACTTTTATTTTTTCTTGTGTACTTTAGAGATGTTTTTTTAATTGTTTGATAACATGAAATTTAAAGATCAAGTATTTTGGATTACTGGTGCTTCATCAGGTATAGGAAAATCTTTAACTATTGAATTGGCTAATCTAGGAGCAAAATTAATTATCTCTTCAAGAAACGAGAGTGCTTTAATTGAAGTAAAGAATCAATGTAAGTTTCCTGAAAAGGTTGCTATTCTTACGTTAGATTTAGAGGTTTATGAAAGTTTAGCTAGTAAAGTAGCCAAAGCTATTTCATTTTTTGGAAGAATTGATGTTTTAGTAAATAATGGAGGAATTAGCCAACGATCATTGGTAAAAGATACTTCAATTCAGGTTGACAAACGATTGATGGATGTTAATTATTTAGGAACGGTTGCTTTAACAAAGGCTTTATTACCTCATTTTATTGAAAATAAATCGGGGCATTTTGTGGTAACTACGAGTATAGTAGGAAAGATTGGAACTCCATTACGTTCAACCTATGCTGCTACCAAACATGCATTGCATGGTTTTTTTGATAGTTTACGAGCTGAACATTTTAAAGATAACATTCATGTAACTTTAATTTGCCCTGGTTTTGTAACTACCAACGTTTCAAAAAATGCGTTGACAGGTGATGGAAGTCCGCAAAATACGATGGATACAGCCACAGCAAACGGTATTCATCCTGATGAGTTTACTAAACAAATGCTAAAAGCTATTCGAAACAAACGAGAAGAGGTATACATCGGCGGAGTTAAGGAAAAGCTTGGAGTTTATACCAAACGTTTCTTTCCGAAGTTATTATCAAAAATGATTCGAAAATTAAGCGTTACTTAATTGAAAAAGTCAATTACTTCAAAATAGTTAATAATAGCTTCTTTCATTAAAACCGATTGTTCTCCTGGTTTTAAAGTTGGAAGCTCAGTTAATGTTTTATAGTGAGGCCAACCATCATTATCAAAAAAATCGAATTCATAGTATCCGTAAGGCTCTAACAACTTACAAATTGCTATGTGCATTAGGTTAACTTTCTCATCTTTTTTAAACTTTCTATGACCTTGTCCGAGTTCTTGAACACCAATTAAATAAATAATTCCATCTATATTTAATTCATCACCGTCAGCAAATTGTTGTGATAATTGAGTTACCACGAAGTCCCATTTTTCTTTTAAGTTGGTTTCTTTAGTCATTTGTGTTTTTTAGAAAAAGCAAAGATACAAATGAGTTATGTATATTTGAGCATGTAATTTGTTTTCGCACTTATGAATACTTTTGATATTATTATTACAGCTTTGTTGCTCTTCGGTTTTGTAAGAGGTATTATGAAAGGGCTTTTTGTTGAAATAGCTTCGTTGGTAGCCTTGGTTGCTGGAGTTTATGGAGCGATCCACTTTTCGTATTTTATTGGAGATTGGTTGAAGAACAGTGTTACTTGGGATGAAAAGTATATTTCTCTAGCGGCTTTTGCAGGAACTTTTGTGGTAATAATTGTAGCCATAGCATTATTAGGAAAAATTTTAACCAAAATAGCTGATTTTGCTTCACTTGGAATTTTAAATAAGATTTTAGGTGGTGTTTTTGGAGCGTTAAAAATAGGGTTGATTTTAAGTGTAGTTTTTATTTTCTTCGGAAAAATGAATGACACCATTCCGTTTGTAAAACAAGAAAGTTTAGAAGAGTCTATTTTATACAAACCCGTAAAAAAAATAGCACCAACTATTTTCCCATCAATTATTAAAGATGAAGAAAAGGAGGAGGGAGAAAAGAATACTTTAGAGTTAGATCTCAATATATAAAAACAAAAACGGATGAAAAGTTTCATCCGTTTTTGTTTTTTAGTCTAAATGGTAAATTTCCATAATACCCTCTAAGATGCGTTCAAAATCGATGTTTAAATCGATGAGGTTTCCTGTTTTAATATCAAAAACCCAACCATGTACTTTTAAACCTCTATCTCTGTAAGCCTTTTGTACAGCTGCAGTTTTAATAAGATTAACACATTGTTCTTGTACGTTTAAATCAACCAAGCGATCGTAACGTTCATTTTCATCTTCAATTTTATTCAATTCATCTTTATGTAAGCGATATACATCTCTAATATAACGTAACCAAGGATTTAATAAACCTAAATCGGCAGATTGCATTGCAGCTTTTACACCACCACAAGAGTAGTGACCGCAAACCACAATATGGTTAACTTTTAAATGTTCTACAGCATATTCAATTACTGAAGCAGAATTCAAATCGATTGCAGGTACCATGTTGGCAATATTTCTGTGTACAAAAACATCACCAGGGTCAAGACCCATTAAGTCTTCGGCAGAAACTCTACTATCTGAACATCCTATGTATAGTAATTCAGGATTTTGTCCTTCGTTTAATTTTTTAAAATAGTCTTTATCGGTAGATAGCTTGTTTTTTACCCACTCTTTATTGTTATCAAAAATTTTAGATAGATTCATAGTTGTAAATATTACTCGTTAGAAGAGTTTTCACCACCGTTCTGTATTTGGAGGGAAATAATTTTCGAAGTTAATAAAAAAAGAGAACCTAAAATTAAATTTAGATTCTCTTTGAGGTGTAAAATTAAGAGGGATGATTCTTATTCAAAAAAAGTAACAGCACCGTCTTCAATGTTATACATAGCTCCAACGATCATAACCTCACCGTTTTTATGCATATCAGCTAGTACTTCACTTTCGTTTAAAATTCTATCAATAGTTAATTGTACGTTCTTTTCAGCAACGTTATTTACAAACTCGATGTTAGAAGAGTTTCTTAAGCTTTCATCTTTTGGCTCAGTTACAGCTTCTACAGCTGGGTTTTAATTTTACCTAACATGGCGGTTAAGTTACCTAACTCAGCATTATCACAAGCTCCTTTAACGGCACCACAACTTGTGTGTCCTAATACTACGATTAACTTAGTACCAGCTAACTTACAAGCAAACTCCATACTACCTAAAATATCTTCGTTTACAAAGTTACCAGCAATTCTTGCGCTAAAAATATCTCCTAAACCTTGGTCGAAAACTAATTCAGCAGAGACTCTAGAATCGATACAGCTTAAAATAGTAGCAAAAGGAAATTGTCCTTCTCTAGTGTCGTTAACTTGCTCTAATAAGTTACGGTTCGCTTTTAAGTTATTTTGAAATCTTAAGTTTCCTTCTTTTAAATATTGTAATGACTTTTCAGGAGTCATAGTAGCTTGAGTTTCTTTAGTATGTGCTTTCATGATTTATATTTTTATAAAATTATTTATGTCTTTTTTATTGAATACTAACAATCCTTTGAATAGCGTATTGTAGTAAAAAGTGTTTTTATTTTTGTTGTAACCTTTAAATAAGGTATTATGCTGCTTTTGGTCTTAACTTAAAGAATTTAATGAAGCTATCTGGGTTTTCAACTTCACCACGTTCAGAAATAAGTTTAATGTTAATATTTCTTTCTTTGGCTTTAAATGCAAAATCTTCTAATATTTCGATAATATCGTTATCTAAATATCTTGTCTTACGTACATCTAGTTCTAAATATGTATCTCTTGGTAAACTATCTAACTCTTTTAAGATAGCTCCTTTGTTAAAGAATGTAACTTCTTCGGCAAGTGTCATTTTTATTTTGTGTACGCCATTACTTTTGTCTTCAATGTGTAAGAAGTGTGAGTTTTGGTAGCTTTTAATTAAAATAACAACTACTCCTACTGCTAAACCTAATGAAATACCAGTTAATAAATCAGTAAAAACAATACCTAAAACTGTTACCATAAAAGGTACAAACTGCTTCCATCCTAAAGTGTACATTTGTTTGAATAAGCTTGGTTTTGCTAATTTGTAACCTACTACTAATAAAATAGCGGCTAAAACTGATAAAGGAATTTTGTTTAATAAAGTTGGAATTAAAATTACCGATATCAACAATAATAAACCGTGAATAATAGTAGACATTTTAGATTTTCCTCCTGATTGAATGTTAGCAGAACTTCTTACGATTACCTGAGTAATTGGTAAACCTCCAATTAAACCAGATAAAATGTTTCCTGTTCCTTGTGCAACTAATTCTCTATTGGTTGGAGTTACATTCTTTTCAGGGTCTAATTTATCAGTAGCTTCAACACAAAGTAATGTTTCTAAACTCGCAACTAAAGCAATAGTAAAAGCAGTTACCCATACTTCATAATTGGTAATAGCGCTAAAATCAGGGAATGTAAACTGAGCTAAGAATGAATCAACACTTTCAGGAATTGGTACACTTACTAAGTGAGAAGCTTGAATAGCTAATGTTCCGTCTCCTTGAGTAAGGGTAAAGAAAACGATACCAGTTACTACCGCTACTAATGGTCCTTGAATGATATGAAATAACTTTCCTTTTTTACTTAAAACTTTATCCCAAAGAATTAAAATAGCTAAGCCTATAAAACCAATAACCATTGATCCCATGGTAATATTATCTACAATATTAAAGATTGCAGAAAATGTATTTTCACCAGAAGCTTCAATAAAACTATCTGCTCCTTCTGGTTCAGCATCATATCCGAAGAAATGAGGAATTTGTTTTAAGATAATGATAACTCCAATACCGGTAAGCATTCCTTTAATTACAGATGACGGAAAGTAATATCCGATAACACCAGCTTTAAGAACTCCGAAAAGAATTTGAATAATTCCTCCTAATACTACAGCTACTAAAAAGTTTTCATAACCTCCTAAAGAACCAATAGCTGTTAATACAATAGCTGCTAAACCAGCAGCAGGTCCACTAACTCCAATTTTAGAGCCACTGATAGCTCCAACAACAACACCTCCAACAATTCCTGCAATTACTCCTGAAAAAAGAGAGAGTTGGGCTCCACTAGCCAAAGCAATACCTAAACATAAAGGTAAGGCTACAAAGAATACGACGATACTTGCAGGCAAGTCGCTTTTAATATTTTTAAACATAATGTATGTGTATATTTTTATACTCCAAATGAAAAATTTAGAGTGTATTTTAAAATGTAAATGAATTATTTATTACTTATTAGGTTGAGCCAAGGTAATATGTAACAAGCCTTATCTCAAAATAACGTTGTTTTTATTCACTAAGCATCACACGGAGTTTTATTCCATGAAATAATTAGCCAAAAAATTAAGCAGTAAAAAATTCGGGAGGTGGGGTGAGAATTTTAGGATATTGAGAAACGTAGTTTTTAGATTGAAAACGCACGTTTTTCTTTTTTTGAATAGTCTTGTATAAAAAAGAGATGTAATCTTTGTTAGGGTGTGCTTTTAATTCAGCAACCTTAACATGTTTTGTATTCTCTTCTTCTTCACTTAAACTTAAGAAGATAGTAATATCTTGGTCTTTATCTACCAATGTAATTATCGAAGGAGTAACAATAATTCCAGCGAATAAAACAACAAAAAATATGGCGATTTTAGATTTCAAATACTATAACTATTATAAGTTCAGCTGCAAAAGTAATTATTTTTTTAAAGCTAAAATGTTATAATTCTTTTAAATTTTCAGATTGCGTCCAACCTATTTTGCCATCGGCTAGTTTTATTTTCTTCCAATTATCTACCGAATCTAACACAAGAATTTTAGTGCCTTCGTGTAAAGTAAAGACTTCATCTGAGTTATTTGTAGGCTCGTTACTAACCGAAACTACTTCCGAAAAAATAATAGCTTCTACAGTGTTTTTTGATTGATTGTATTCAGTGTATGTAACAATCAAAGATGTAATTAAAAGTAAAAAAGAGATAATGCTAGTTGTAAAATATAACCTCTTTTTATTTGGGGTATAAGCAAAATAGAAAAGTAAAAAGAATACAGAAGCAATGAACGAGATTATTACCGTAAGGATAGCCCAAGTGTTGTAAGCTAGCTTTTGTAAATAGTTTTCATTGAATTTTTGCAATACAGACTTAGGTAAGGCTTCAATTCTATCTAAGGTTAATCGTTTTGCTAAAACTAAATTGTTTTTAGCATCTTCGTTTAAAGGATTTAGTTTTAATGCTTTTTCGTAATTGTAAATTGTAGGAGCCACTTTATTTAGCTTGTAATAACAGTTTCCTAAATTGTAATACAGTTCAGAAGAAACAATGCCTTGACTTTGAATTTGCTCGTACAATTTAACTGCCTCTTCGTAATTACCTTCTTTATACAAAGAATTAGCCGTTGAAAATAAATTGTCGGTGTTTTGTGCTAACGTACTAATTGACACAAAAAAGAATAATAATATAGCTAGCTTTCTCATTATAATTGTCGGTCTAATTGCGTTATTACTTGTTTTGCCTTTTCGTACTCTTCTTTCATTTGTACGTTGGTAATAGGAGTGTATCGAGCAAAATCACAATTATTAAAAACATCGATAAAACTATGTATTGTTGTGTTGTCTACATTTTTATTGGCCAATAATTCAGTGATTTTTTCACGACTGATATCAGAGGTTTCTACGCCTAATTTTGCTTTTAAATAATTGTGTAAAGCTCTTTCTAACGCTTCATAAAAAGCTTCTTTATTACCTAGTTGTTTTTGAGCTTCCGATAAGTATTTTTTAGCTAGTTTATCTGCTTTTCTTAGTTTGTTTCCTAAAACATCACTATTACGTTCTTCTTTCTTTTTATGAATAAAAATTCCAATAGGAATTGCTACAATAGGAAGTAATAACAAAATATAAAATAAAGTAGATTTAAAGAAATCTTCTGTTTGTATAGGTTGGAAATTAGTTGATGTTTGAATATATCTAAAATCACTACCTGTAATATTTACATTTTGTTTGGCTACCTCATTGGTGTCTGAATCCTTAGGGATTTCTTTTCCTTCTAAAACATCAACATATAAATCTTCAGTTGTAATTGTTTGATATACCTCTTCTTTAGGGTTGAAGTATGAAAAACTAACCTTCGGGATTTTATACTTTCCTTTAAATTCTGGAACTACAGTGTAGCTGTCGGTAACAGATCCTTTTAGCCCGTCAGAAAGAACACTAACACTTTCTTTTCTTTCTGGTTGGTATACTTCTAGCTCTTTAGGGGTTTCAATTTTAGGAAGTTCAAATAATTTTAAATTTCCTTTTCCGTTAACGGCAACTTTAATTTGAGATGATTCGTTTGCTTTTAAAGTGTTTTTACTAAGAGAAACATCAAAAGAAAATTGCCCTACTGCTCCTGTAAAATCTTCTGGTTTATTTTGAAGAGGTAATGCTTTTGCGTTGATTACTTTTTTTACTGAAGAAAACTCTTTACGAACTTGACGTGTAATAAGATTGCCAAAAAAGTCTGCTTTTCCAGTAGGTACAGCTACGACAACATCCATTTTCATAGGGTCTATTGTTAGCTTACCTGAAGTTGTTGGGATTAATAAAGCTTTATGTAAAACGGCGTAACGATGACGTTCTCCATTGTAAGTGCCTATTTTAACTTGAGTTCCATTAATTTTTATCTCTTGGTTCCAAAAACCATTGTATTGTGGTGCTTCTGTAATTCCAAAATCATAAACGCTCACATTATCGCTAACATACAGACGATATTCTATGTATACTCCTTCACCTACATAAGGTTGTGTTTTAGAAACTTCTGCAACTAAATGTATGTTTTGTTCGGCAATATAATTCGGATCGTTTGGGTTTTTAGGAATGTCTACAGCATCTAATACAATAACTTTTACAGGATTAGATTTGATGGTTTCTCCTTCAATTTCAATGCTTGCAGAAGGAATGTTATGTTCTCCTTTTCGTAAAGGTTGAAGAATATATGTATACGATTGATTGAATGAAACCTTACCATTAATCCAAGATTGACTTACCGATTGACTTGGACCACCAACAATTTTAAAATTAGTGAAGTTTGGTGGTTTAAAATTATCGGCTCCTTGTTTGTTGATAGAAAACTCAATACGTAGTCGCTGGTTTACTCCCAATTTGTTTTTACTAACCGTAGTCGTTAATGCAGTGTCTTGTGCACTAAGAGCAATTGTTATAAAACTAACTAATAACGTTATGTATACTTTCAACTTCATACTTATTTTTCAAAAATGCCTAAAAGTAATTAAGATTTTAACAACTGAAAAATTACCAGTCTTTTTCTTGTTTTACTTTTCTTCCTTTTGATTTTTGCGCATTCATTTTCTTTTGCGTCTTATTTTCTTCGTTGTTCAAACTCTCTAGCAGTTGTTTCATTTGCTCAGGAGTCATGTTACCTTGTTGAGGTTTAGGTTGTTGGTTTTGTTTGTCTTTTTGGTCTTGATTAGGTTTTTGCTGATTGTTTTGATCATCATTTTTTTGATCTTGGTTATCATCCTTTTTGTCCTTATCGTCCCCTTTTTGATCTTTATTTTTATCGTTTTGTTTGTCTTTGTTGTCTTGCTCTTGCTGATCTTTCTTCTGTTGATTCTGATCTTTGTTTTTATCCTTGTCGTCCTTTTGATTTTGCTGCTGTTTTTTAGCTTCTTTTTGAGCAACCGCTAAGTTATATCGGGTTTCATCATCATTCGGGTTTCTTCTTAAAGAATTTTTAAAAGCTTCTACAGCTTGCTCGTATTGTTTTTCTTCCATCATAGCATTACCAATGTTGTGGTAAGCTTCAGCTTGCTCTATTTTGTTTTTTGAAGTTTTGGTGGTTACTTCAAACTGCTCAATAGCTTCTTTGTACTTTTTTTCTTGGTATAAAGTGTTTCCGAAGTTATAACTCGCTTTTTCATACTTACTGTTTTTGCCTAAGGCTTTTCGGTAAGCAATGGCAGCATCGCTATATTTTTCTTTGTTGTATAGTTTGTTTCCGTCTCGTAATAAAGCACGCGCTTCACGCTGTAACTTCAACGTATCTTGTTGTGCGTTTACCGTAGCCGATAAAGCAAAAGCAAGGATTATTAGGATGTTTTGTAAATTTTTCATTCTATCATTCAATACTTAACGGAGTTTACGACTCCTCATTAAATAAATCTACTTTCTTTAACCATTTGGTTTTTTTGTCAAACAAAAACATATCGAGAATTAAAAACAACAGCCCAATAGCTACAAACCATTGAAATTGGTCTTTGTAGTCAGAGAATTGTTTAGTTTCAAACTCACTTTTTTGTGCATTACCAATAATTTTTTCGATAGCCTCCACTGGATTTTCAGTTTTGTTTCCATCGAAATATTGTCCGTCAGAAGCATCAGCAATTCCTTGTAAAACATCGGGTTTACGTTGGGTAATTACTGTTTCTCCCATTCTATCTTTTTTATAACCAATAAGTGCGCCATTTAATTTTATAGGAATTGGACCTCCTTTTTCAGTACCTACACCTACGGTGTATACTTTTACACCTTCGTTGGCAATATTTTGGGCAACTTGTTTAGTTTCTTCTTGATGATCTTCACCATCAGAGATTATGATTAAAAAGCGATTGGTTTGCTCGTCGTTATCGTAATAAGTTTTTGCTAAGTTTAAGGCTTCGTTTATAGCAGTACCTTGACTTGAAACCATATCAGGGTTTGCATTTTGCAAAAACATTTTTGCTGCGGCGTGATCGGTTGTTATTGGAAGTAACGGATACGCATTTCCTGCATAAATGATAATACCAACTCTATCACTTCCTAATTTATCGATTGTTTTAGAAATAATTTGTTTAGCTTTTTCTAGTCGATTGGGAGCAATATCTTCTGCTAACATACTTTTAGAAACATCTAAAGCAAAAACAACATCAACACCTTCTCTTTTTACAGTTTTAAGTTTGGTCCCCATCTTAGGGTTTACCAAAGACAGAATTAAAAAAGACAGTCCTAAAATAAAAACAATCAATTTTAAAACGGATTTAAAAGTGGAAGTGTTTGGTGCTATTCTGGTTAAAAGAATAGTGTTTGCGAATTTTTTCTGTGTTCGTTTTTTCCACCATAAAACCAACAGGAAAACCACAACTATTATGGGAATAATTGCAAAAAGGTAAAAATATATTGGTTCTTCTAGTTTGTACATCCTTCGGATAGTTTAATTGTTGATGTGTTTAATGGTTTAACTGTGCTTTTCGTAAAGAATTCAAAACTACACAACTCTATATAAAACTCTTAAACAGTGTGTTTTTCAGCAAAAACTCTAGTAATAAAAAGATTCCTGCTAAGAACACGAGTAAGCGATATTTTTCAGAATAATTATAGTATTTAAACTCTTCTATTTTTGTTTTTTCTAGCTTGTCAATTTCGTCGTAAATTTCTTTAAGCTTCGTATTGTTTGTGGCTCTAAAATATTTTCCGTTGGTTTCGGAAGCTATATGTTTTAGTAAGGCTTCGTCAATTTCTACAGGTTGATTTTTAAATGAAATCTTACCTGTTCTTGGGTCTCTTGCCCAAGGTACAGGAGCCATTCCGTTAGTTCCGATACCAATAGTGTATACTTTTATTTCGTTACCTTTTGCTAGCTCCGTAGCTGTTTTAGGATCAACAAAACCAGCATTGTTTACTCCGTCTGTTAACAGAATAATTACTTTACTCTTTGCTTCACTTTCTTTTAATCTGTTTACGGCAGAACCTAAGCCCATTCCGATAGCAGTACCGTCATCTAATTGTCCCCATTTAATTTCAGAAATGGTTCTTTTTACAATGGATTTATCACTGGTGATAGGGGTTTGTGTGAAGCTTTCACCAGCATACACAACAATACCAATACGATCGTTGGGACGGCGATTCACAAAATCAGTAGCTACTCTTTTCAAAGCTTCCAGTCGGTTTGGTTGTAAATCTTTGGCTAACATACTTGCCGAAACATCAATAGCCATTACAATATCTATACCGCGATTTGTTTTTGTTTTCTTGCTAACAGCTACGTTTCTTGGACGAGCCAAAGCAATGATTAAACAAGTCAATGCAAGTAGTCTTAACAAGTACAGTAAAGGTTTTAATTTAGGTAAAATAGAACCTTGTATTTTAAAACCTTTGGTGCTTGACATTTTTAATTTTGCACTATCTTTTTTTCGGCTATAGAAACTCCAAAAAGCTAATAGAGGAATCAATATCAGTAACCATAAAAACTCAGGGCTATGAAACTCAAAATTATTCCACTTCATCTTCTTCTATTTGTTTTTTTGGTTTCAAATTATCAATAATAAAGGTAGCATTTTTACGGTCTCCCTCGATTTCATGAGATAAAGGTTTTGACTTTGCAAACTTTACTAAATCGGATTCTTGTAATAAACCTTTTAACTTTTCAATAGTTTCTTTCGTTGTTTCTATTGATTTTGTGTCGTTAAAGTCTTTTAAAACACTAATTAATTCATCTGTAGTGCTTTCTAAAGCAGGGACATGTAACTCTCGTTCAATATACCCTCTAATAATGTCGGTTAACTCGCTGTAATATTGTTTTACTTGATTATTCTGCCACAATAATTTTTTATCTAGCTCTTCTAATTTTTGCATTGCTTCTTCATAAGGAGCCAATAACGGAACAACAACTTTTTCTTGTTGTTCTTTTTTCTTTTTGAAAACAAAGAAGTAGAGTAGTAGTGCAATAATAGCTAAAGCTATCACAGCCCACCAGATATACTGTTTAAAATCATCAAATTGATACGGTTCTCCTTTAATTCCTTTAATAGGGAATTTTTTAACCTTGGTGGTATCGATAGGAACAGTAGCAACATTTACAAGTAAACTATCAGTTAAATAGGCTTGATTTCTAATAAATATTTGCTGCCTAGGAATGTAAAATGCACCACTATCAAATCCTGTTAAAATATATTTTTGAACCAATTTATTTTCAATAGTGTCAATTTTTAGGGTATCGATTACTTCCAACCCTTTTAAATCTTCTAACTTAGGGATGATGACATTTTCGGTAGCATCAACAGATATTTTATATTGAAATTGTTCTCCAATTCTAATGCTGGTAGTGTCAATTTCAGCTTTTACCTGAGGTTGTTGTGCAAAGGTAAAAGAAGCTAAAAACAAGCATAAATAAAAAAAGTTGTATTTCATTCTTATCCTTTTCTTTTAAAATAACCTAATAATTTACGCACATAGCTTTCATCAACTCTTGTGCTAATAGTGCCTGCGCCACTTTTTGTAAACGAATTTTCAAAATAATCAGCTAAACGCAAAGCATTTGCTTTGTAATGTGTTCTTACATTTTTAGAACTCGTATTTACCAAATGTGTTTTACCTGTCTCTGCATCTAACATTTGAACCATTCCTAAATTCGGAATTTCTTCATCGTGTTTGTCGTATACGCGAATACCCGTTACATCGTGCTTATTACCAACAATTTTTAAAGTACGCTCATAATTATCATCCATAAAATCAGAAAGCATAAAAACAATAGCTTTCTTTTTCATAATGTTGGATAAAAACTTTAAAGCCTCACTTATGTTGGTTTGTTTGCTTTTTGGTTGAAATTCTATAAGCTCACGAATAATTCGTAATACGTGACTTTTTCCTTTTTTAGGCGGAATATATAACTCAACCTGATCAGAAAACAGAATTAAACCAACCTTATCGTTATTTTGAATGGCAGAAAATGCTAATGTTGCGGCAATTTCAGTAACTGTATACTTTTTAAATTGTTCAGAAGTACCAAAAAATTCAGAACCTGAAACATCGACTACCAACATCATAGTAAGTTCGCGTTCTTCTTCAAAAACTTTTACATAAGGTTCATTGTAACGCGCGGTAACATTCCAATCGATTGCTCTAATATCGTCTCCGTATTGATATTGGCGTACTTCAGAAAAAGTCATACCACGCCCTTTAAAGGTTGAGTGGTATTCTCCTCCAAAAATATGATTAGACAACCTACGTGTCTTAATTTCTATTTTTCGAACTTTTTTTAGTAATTCTTTTGTATCCATTTTTTCAATTCTCAGTTAACAGTTATCAATAATCAGTAAAAATATATTCAGCTGATAATTGTTCATTGATAATTGATTAAGGTACTTGTACTTCGTTAATAATAGAATTGATAATATCTATTGAAGTAATGTTTTCTGCTTCTGCTTCGTAAGTAATTCCAATTCTGTGGCGTAATACATCATTTACCACAGCTCTAACATCTTCAGGAATTACATATCCTCTTCGTTTAATAAACGCATAACATTTTGCTGCTTTTGCTAAAGCGATACTACCACGAGGAGAAGATCCAAAACTAATTAATGGTTGTAATTTTTCTAGGTTATATTTTTCAGGGTAACGAGTTGCGAAAATGATATCTAAAATATATTTTTCGATTTTTTCATCCATATACACCTCATTTACTACCTGACGAGCTTTGATAATTTGTTCTATAGAAATTACAGGATTTATTTTTTGAAAACTTCCATTTAAGTTTTGACGCATGATAAGTTGTTCGTCCTGTAATTTTGGATAGTCAATTACAGTTTTTAACATAAAACGGTCAACTTGCGCCTCAGGAAGAGGGTATGTACCTTCTTGTTCAACTGGGTTTTGAGTTGCCATTACTAAGAAGGGTTCATCTAGCTTAAATGTTTCGTCACCAATTGTAATTTGACGTTCCTGCATGGCTTCTAATAAAGCAGATTGCACTTTTGCTGGTGCACGGTTAATCTCGTCAGCTAATACAAAGTTGGCAAAAATTGGTCCTTTTTTAATTGAGAAGTCATTTTCTTTTACGTTGTATATCATCGTACCTACTACATCGGCAGGAAGCAGGTCTGGAGTAAACTGTATACGGCTAAAACTTGCGTCAACAGCTTTAGAAAGTGTATTAATAGCTAATGTTTTAGCCAGTCCAGGAACACCTTCTAATAAGATATGACCGTTTCCTAAAAGCCCTATAAGTAATCGTTCAATCATGTGCTTTTGACCAACAATTACTTTATTCATTTCTGTAGTTAATAAATCTACAAAGGCACTCTCTCTTTCTATTTTTTCATTGATGGCTCTTACGTCTATATCCATAGTATTTGAAATAAATTAGAATTTTATGAAACAAAGCTACAATAATAAGAAAATAAGAGTTGTTAAAGTATGGTTAAAGGTAATATGGGTGTTTCTTGTAATATTTCGTTAACAAAACAACTTTAAATATTAAGTTTTCAGTAAATTATAACAGTATATTTAGTTTTTTTATATAAATTTAACAGAAATTAACAATCGTATATGGACTGAAACTTAATGAATGTACTTATGGATAAAAAAAGCAAAATATTTGTTTTCATCTTATTGATGTCTTTCACATCAATGATTGGACAAACAATTAAAGGTAAAGTAACAGACGGAAATGGGGTTCCTCTTGCTTTTGTAAATGTTCTAGAAAAGGAGACCGTTAACGGAGTGAGTACAGACGAACAGGGTGAATTTGTACTCAATGTTAAACAGATGCCTGCTACGTTAGTGTTTTCTTCAGTAGGTTTTACCACGTTAGAAAAAACATTATACAATGTTTCTTTTATTACTGTAGTTTTAAAAGAAGATAATGTTTTGGAGGAGGTTGTGTTAACAGGTAACCGTGCTAAGCCTAGAACAATTTTAGACTCTGCAGTACCTATTGATAATGTAAGTGTGAGAGAGTTGCAAGCTACAGGTCAAACAAATATAGACCAAATGTTAACGTACACAGTTCCTTCTTACAATTCAAGTAACCAAACAATTTCTGATGCAACTGCGCATTTTGATCCTGCCGATTTGCGTGGGTTAGGGCCAAGTAGAACTTTAGTTTTGGTGAACGGAAAGCGTAAGAACCAAAGTGCTTTAGTATATGTAAATGATACACCAGGTAAAGGAGAAGTTGGAGTAGATATGAAAAGTATCCCTACTGCTGCTATTGAAAGGGTAGAAATTTTACGTGATGGTGCATCTGCTCAGTATGGTTCTGATGCCGTCGCAGGAGTTGTAAATATTATTTTGAAGAAAAATATTGAATTTACTCAAGTAAATGTAAACTCTGGAATTACAAAAGAAGGAGACGGATTTAATATTGATGGAGATGTTAATCATACATTTACCTTTGGTGAAGGAGGTTTTGTGAATACTACATTTGGCTTAAGTTATCAAGAGAAAACCGATAGGGCTGGAGAACCAGGAAAAGATGATTTGTTTGGTGTAGATAACCAGTGGACAAGAGATAATCCAGATTTAGGAATGATTATTGGACAACCAGAAATGAAAAAAGGAGATTTGTTTGTGAATGCAGAATATCCTTTAAATGAGAATACTACACTATATGGTTTTGGAGGATTTAATATGCGTCAAGGTAAAAGCTTTGCTCTTTATAGACCTCCATATTGGATTACAGATGATTTTGGGTTGTTAACACCTCCGGGAGAAACTTATGATGGATTTCAACCAACTTTTGAAACAGATATTCAAGATATTTTGTTTACAGCAGGGAGTAGATTTAAGTTAGGAGGATTTAATGCAGATTTAAGTGGTAGTTATGGTCGTAACTCTGTTGATTATACAATAGGTAATACTATTAATGTAAGCTTGGGAGCTAACAGTCCTACTTCTTTTGATGCAGGAGCATATGCTTTCAGTAATATTGTAGGGAACTTTGATATGAGTCGTTCTTTTGGAGATGTAAGTATAGGGTTTGGTGTTGAAGCAAGACAAGAACGATTTGAAGTAACAGCTGGAGAGGAGGCTTCGTATATTGATGGTGGAGCACAATCATTTCCTGGTTTACAACCTGGTAATGCTTTAAATGAAACAAGAACTAACGTAGGTGGTTATGGTACATTAGATTGGGATGTTTCAGAAGACTTTTTAATAGGCGGGGCAGTTCGTTATGAGAATTATTCAGATTTTGGAGATAATTTTTCATGGAAAGTAAATTCTAGATATAAGTTAGGGGAAGCAGGAGTGTTAAGAGCTTCATATAGTACAGGATTTAGAGCGCCATCATTACATCAGGTATATTTGAGTAATGTACAAACTTTAGTTTCAGGAGGTACTATTTCAAATCAAGGAACATTCAATAATGTAAGTCCAGTGATTAGAGATTTAGGAGTTGATCCGCTATTTGCTGAAACTTCTGAAAATGTTTCGGCTGGTATTACGGTAAAGGCTTCGAATGACTTTACAATTTCGTTAGATTATTACAATGTTAAAGTAGATGATAGAGTGGTGTTTTCTGGAGAAATTGGAGGTACTGATGATGACGGGAATCCAAATGCAGATGTTCAACAGATTTTAGATGATAACTCAGTAACAAGTATTAAGTTTTTTATCAATGCTGCTGATACTAAAACAGAAGGTTTTGATTATACAATGCGTTATAAAAACATTGACTTTGCAGCAGGTAAATTAGGATTAAACTTAGCATTAAACATCAATAAAACTAAATTAGAAGGAGAAGTAAAAACTCCAACTAAGTTAGCAAATTATAAGAATGCTATTTTTAATAGAAAAGAACAATCAAGAATTATTAGTGCAAGACCTAATACTAAACTTTTATTTGGGGCTGATTATAAGTATAAAAAGTTTACAGCCTTTTTAAATAACACATACTTTGGAGAGGTAATGTGGCAGCATGCTACAGATCCAGGTAAAGATCAAACATTTAGTGGAAAGATAATTACAGACATCTCTTTTGGGTATGAGTTTTCTGATATGATTTCTTTCAATGCACAAGTAAATAATTTATTTGATGTGTACCCAGACGAAATTGATACAAAGGGAGATGTTGTAACTGATTTAGGAGGTCGTTTTAAATACCCTTGGGAAGTAAACCAATTTGGATTTAATGGGATGACTTTTAAAGCAGGATTAACCTTTAAGTTTTAAGCTTAATTATTTGATAACAAAAAAGCACCTTTTTGAGGTGCTTTTTTATGAATTATACTTTTTTAAAACTAATTTATCATTTTCAAAAACCGCATAGGTGTAATACTGAATCCAGTCACCAGTATTCAAATAAGTACTATCCTCTTTAAGTTGAATCTCTAATGGCAGGTGTCGGTGTCCAAACACAAAATAATCGTAGTGTTTAGTTTCTAATTTACGTTTACAATATTGTACAAGCCATTCATTGTCTTCGCCTAAAAATTTAGCGTCTTCATCACCAGAAATCAATTTGTTTTTAACCGACATGTATTGTCCTAATCGAACACCTAAATCAGGATGCAACCACCGGAATAACCATTGGAATAAAGGAAAGGTAAATACTTTTTTCATGCGTTTGTATCCTTTATCTCCTGGACCTAGTCCATCACCATGACCAATCAAAAACAATTTATCGTTGATTTTGAATTCTTGAGGAGAGTGATATACAGGAATGTTTAATTCCTTTTCAAAATAATCACGCATCCATAAATCGTGATTCCCGACAAAAAAGTAAATCGGAATACCACTGTCTTTTATTTCTCCGAGCTTACCTAAAACGCGAACAAAGCCTTTAGGTACTACAGTTTTGTATTCGAACCAAAAATCAAATAAATCACCTAAAATAAAAATAGCCTCAGCATCTTTCTTAACTTCGTTTAACCATGCAACAAACTTTTGTTCACGAGGAAAACTAGCCTCAGAAGTCGGAGCTCCCAAATGTTGATCGGAAGCAAAATAAACTTTTTTATTATCAGAAGTGTTGATTGAAATCAAATCGTAAATTTTGGTAAAAATAAGTATTTTACTCAGAGTTAGCACAAACAAATTTTGGCTACATTTGTTTAAGAACTTACATGAATCCACGTATATGAATCCGTTTGATGATACTTACTTTATGAAAAAAGCCTTACAGGAAGCCGAAATTGCTTTTGATAAAGGAGAAGTTCCAGTAGGTGCGGTAATCGTTTTTAACAATCAAATTATTGCTAGAGCGCATAATTTAACTGAGTTGTTAAACGATGTTACGGCGCATGCCGAAATGCAAGCGTTTACTGCAGCAGCAGATTTTTTAGGTGGAAAATATTTAAAAGACTGTACCTTGTATGTTACACTAGAACCTTGTCAAATGTGTGCGGGAGCAAGTTATTGGACTCAAATAGGAAAGATAGTGTACGGAGCCAGTGAACCAAAGCTTGGTTTTAGTGTATTGAAAACAAAACTACATCCAAAAACGAAAGTGGTATCTGGAGTTTTAGAAGAAGAATGCGGGTTTTTGTTGAAGAAATTTTTTATTGAAAAACGCAATTTGAATTAAGTTGTCATTCCTGCGTAGGCAGGAATCTTTTTTAGGATGCGAAGCTGAAACGAGTTCAGCTTGACGAAAATTAAAATAACGTTTGTTGTTTTGCCCCACTTTCGTGTTCCAATAACCACTTTTTACGCCAAACACCACCTGCATATCCTGTTAATGAACCATCAGAACCTACAACTCTGTGACATGGAATAACTATCCAAATAGGGTTTTTACCATTTGCAGAGGCTACAGCACGAATCGCTTTTACATCGCCTAATTGTTTGGTTTGTTCTAAATAAGTTCTGGTTCTTCCAAAAGGAATGTTTAATAGCTCATTCCAAACCGATTGTTGAAAGGTTGTTCCTTGTGGATTCAATTGTAAATCAAACACTGTTCTTTTTCCAGCAAAATACTCATCAAGTTGATTAATACAATTTTGTAAATAAGACGGAGTCTCTTTCGGAAAGCTAATTGTAGGCAAAGCTTCTTTATCCAATACAGAAATCGATTGGATTCCATTTTCATCACCTTCAATTTTGGCAATCCCGATTGGGGTTTTATAATATGTAGTTTGTAGGTTAGACACCAAAAACGTCTTTAGAGTTCTGTGTCGTAATTTCCGAAATTTCATCGAAAGTCAATCCATAAATATCAACCAGTTTATCTACCACATTAGTAATGTAGCTACTTTCATTACGTTTGCCTCGGTACGGAGTAGGAGCTAGGTAAGGAGAATCGGTTTCTAACACAATGTGTTTAATGTCTATTTGGTTTAGGAACTTGTCAATCTTTCCATTTTTAAAAGTCGCTACACCACCAATTCCTAATTTCATGTTATAAGAAATTGCTTTCTCAGCTTGTTCTAAGGTTCCTGTAAAGCAGTGAAAAATTCCAAATAAATTGTTTCCTTTTTCAGTTTCTAATACTTCGAAAATTTCATCAAAAGCATCACGACAATGGATAACAATCGGCAATTGTTTTTCTTTAGCCCATTGAATTTGCGTACGAAAAGCTTCTTGTTGTTGCGGTAAAAATGATTTATCCCAATACAAATCGATACCAATTTCACCAATTGCATAAAAATCACGTTGGTCTAACCACTCTTTTACATGTGCTAACTCTTCTTGGTAGTTTTCTTTTACCGAAGTTGGGTGTAACCCCATCATTAAAAACACGTCGTTCGGGTAGTTTTTTTCTAAATCGAACATACGTTCAGTATAAGAACTATCAATCGCAGGAATAAAGAAACGAGAAACCCCAGCATCTTTTGCACGTTGTATCATTTCGTTTCTGTCTTCATCAAACTGGCTTGAGTATAGGTGTGTATGTGTATCGGTTATCATAATTTTAATAAAAATCCCTTTCGACTGTGTTCAAGGGGACATTGTATTATATTGTATCTTTGCGAGGACAAAAGTACAAGAAATGGCAAGTTTGAAAAAAGTATTACGAAAAAAGAAATACATCAAAATAAAACTCAAAAAAATGGTGACTAATCATTTGGAGTTAACTGCTGAAATTAATGGGGTAAATGGAACCTTTATTCTGGATACAGGAGCGTCTAATTCATGTGTTGGATTGGACTTAATTGAGCGTTTTAAACTTGTCTCTGAAGAGAGTGAGGTAAAAGCAGCAGGAGCTGGAGCAACCGATATGGAAACACAAAAGTCGGAAAATAATTCACTGAAAATAGGGAAGTGGAAAACTGAAGCTTGTGATTTAGTATTGTTTGACTTAACGCATGTAAATACTGCCTTAAAACAACATAATGCACAAGAAGTTGATGGGATTATTGGTGCAGATATTTTAGAAGCTGGAAAAGCGTTTATTGATTATAACAAGAAAGCATTGTATTTAAAGAAGCTTAAAAAGAAAAAAGTTAGAAAATTGAAAGTTCCTTTCTAAAAAAAATAAAAATCCGTAAGATATTTCTTACGGATTTTTTTATGCTTGACAGTTTAAGTTAATTAACTTAAAACTTCTTTAATTCTTTTGATAGCTTCACGTAATTGTAATTCAGAAGCAGCATATGATAAACGGATACAGTCTGGAGCGCCAAAGGCTTCACCAGTAACTGTAGCTACATTAGCTTCTTCTAATAACAACATAGAAAAATCGTTAGCATCTTTAATTTCTTTTCCGCGGATTGTTTTTCCGAAGAAATCAGAAATATCTGGGAATACATAAAAAGCACCTTCAGGTATGTTTAATTTGAAACCGTCAATTTCACCTAATAATTGTAATACTAAATCTCTACGGTTTTTAAACTCATCTACCATATACTGTACTTTTTCTGGCGATGCTTTTACAGCAGTAATAGCAGCACGTTGAGCGATACAATTGGTTCCTGAAGTAATTTGACCTTGCATTTTTGTACACGCTTTTGCAATCCATTCAGGAGCACCTATATAACCGATTCTCCATCCTGTCATAGCAAAAGCTTTCGCTAATCCGTTAACAGTAATGGTACGGTCGTACATGCTTTCAATCGCAGCAAAACTAAATGGCTTTGTTCCGTAGTTGATATGCTCGTAAATTTCGTCTGATAAGATATAGATGTTTGGGTGTTTTTCTAACACTTTAGCCAAAGCTCTGTATTCTTCCTCACTATAAATAGAACCACTAGGGTTGGTTGGCGAGTTGAAGAAAATCATCTTTGTTTTTGGTGTAATTGCTGCTTCTAATTGCTCTGGAGTGATTTTGAAATCAGTATCAATAGAAGAAGGAATTTCTGTATAGGTTGCTTCACATAACGTAGCAATTGCAGAATAGCTTACCCAATATGGAGCAGGTAACAACACTTCATCACCAGGATTTAACAATACTTGTGCTACGTTAGCAATAGATTGTTTTGCTCCTGTAGAAACTACAATTTGGTTTGGTGTGTATGTTAAGTCGTTATCACGCTTAAATTTTTCGCAAATAGCCTCTTTCAATTCTACATATCCGTCTACAGGAGTATATGAATTGTAATTTTGATTGATGGCTTCAATAGCGGCATCTTTAATAAAATCAGGAGTATTAAAGTCTGGTTCTCCTAAACTTAAACTGATGATATCTCTACCTTCAGCTTTTAATTCTCTTGCTTTAGCTGCCATAGCTAAAGTTTGCGATACAGGTAAACTGTTAATTCTGTTTGATAATGCGTTTGACATTGTGTTGTTATCTTGTGTGTTGATTATGCTAATTGAGGTTTTCTTCCTAACTCAGCTAAATGTCTAAAGTGTTCAATAACTGCTCTACGAGTTGTTTTTTCTTTTTACAATCTTAGCTAATTTATCATAATGAATATGAGAAATATGAGGAAAAATATGGTGTTCTACTTGATGATTTAATCCACCTGTGTAGAAATTAATAAACCAGTTTTTAGGGGCAAAATTTGCAGTGGTATATAACTGATGAATAGCCCAGGTGTTTTTCATATTTCCGTCTTCATCAGGTAAAGGAGTTTCTGTTTTAGGAACAATATGTGCCAATTGGAAAACTACACTTAAAATAATACCAGCGGTATAGTGCATTACAAAAAATCCGATTAAAACCTTCCACCAAGCAACATCCATAACTACGATTGGTAATACCAACCAAAGAGCATAATAAATCACTTTAGAAACTACTAATTTAGTCCATTCTTTAGCTGGATTAGGGAATTCTCCGTATGATAATTTACGTTTTAAATAGCTGTGCATTTGCTTAAAATCGGTCGTAATTGCCCAGTTAATAGTTAACAATCCGTATAAAAAGATTGAATAATATTTTTGAAATTTGTGAATCCATAACCACTGTGAGTGTTTAGAAAAACGGATGATTCTACCAGCATCCATGTCTTCATCATGATCTTGAATGTTTGTGTAGGTATGGTGTAATACATTGTGTTGTACTTTCCAGTTATATACATTACCTGCTAAAATATAAATACTACTTCCAAAAAGTTTGTTTACCCATTTTTTGCTTGAGAAAGATTCATGGTTAGCATCGTGCATTACATTCATTCCAACTCCAGCCATTCCAACTCCCATTAATACAGTTAAGGCTAATTTTATCCATTGAGACATATCAATAGTTAAAATTAATATGAAAGGAACAATAAAAATAGCTAACATAATTATTGCCTTTGTGTATAATTTCCAGTTTCCTGTACGTTTAATTTCGTTTTCTTTAAAGTAAGTATTAACTCTTTTGTTTAAAGTTCTAAAGAACTTTGTTTTGTCTATTCTTGAGAAGTTTACTGTCGTCATTTGATGTTTGTTTGTCTCGCAAAAATAAACGTTTTTGGTTCACGGTTATTGCTATAGACCAACTTTTTAACCAGATTAATATCTTTTACTTAAAAATTAACAATACCAAATTGTTTTTTATTTTTGCAGCGGAAAAAATCACTAGATGGAACTTATAAAAAAATACTTTGGCAATTTAACGGAAACACAATTAGAACAATTTTCTAAGTTGCAAGAATTGTATCAAGATTGGAATTTAAAAATTAATGTTGTTTCTCGTAAAGATATTGATGAATTGTATTTACGTCATGTATTACATTCATTAGGAATAGCGAAGGTAATGGAGTTTCAACCAGGAGCAAATGTGATGGATGTAGGTACTGGAGGCGGTTTTCCTGGAGTTCCGTTGGCAATTTTATTTCCAGAAACGCAATTTCACTTGGTAGATTCTATCGGGAAGAAGATTAAAGTGGTTAACGAAGTAGTAGAAGGATTAGGGTTAGAAAATGTAAAAACGACTCACGGACGCGTAGAGGAGGTAGATGAAACTTATGATTTTATTGTAAGTAGAGCGGTAGCCCAAATGGAAACTTTTCATCGTTGGGTAAAAAATAAGGTAAAAAAGAAAGAAAACCACGCGTTAAAAAACGGAATTCTATATTTAAAAGGTGGTGACCTTACAGAAGAACTTGCGAACTTCCCTAAAGCCACCATTTATGATTTACCAGATTTTTTTGAAGAAGATTTCTTCGAAACAAAAAAAGTAGTGCACTTACCAATAAAGTTTAAAGGCTAATTTTTATTGAAGAAAATACATACTGCATTTCAGATGCAATTTGTAAACTTCTTTCTAAGTATTTTTCTTTTTCAGAAGGTGTTCCATCATATAATTTTGGATCTTCATAAGTAACGGGTACTCTTTTTTCAGCGCCCGCTATAAAAGGACATCCTTCATCAGCTTGTGAACAAGTCATGATAGCTCCAAAAGCTGAGGTTGGATTAAAGTCATCGTCATATTTTTTAGAAAAACCTATAATAGACGGTGTGTTGTCAGCATACTTTACTGCGTAAATAGGATTTGTTCCATCAGATAATTGTTGAATTTTAAATCCGTTATCAACTAAAGTAGTAACAACTGTTGAATTCATAGCGGTAGCTTCTGTACCACCAGAATAAGTGTTTACATTTGGTATTTGATAGTGATACGCCATAGTTTGCGCCCATACTTGCGACAAATGACTTCTTCTTGAATTATGAGTACAAATAAAATTCAGATTTATAACTTCCTTATTATCCAGTTTTTCCTGAATGTAATTTACAAGCGGTTGTAAAACTTCTTTTCGTTCTTCTGAAACGGTTGGTAAGCTCGAGATAGTTTCCTGTAATTCAGAAAATAGCGTTGAGGTTTGTGTTTTCATATTAACAGCATCCTGAGTTAGGTTCACATGCAGTTTGTTTTTGTAAATCAGCTAATTTTACTCTTGGTTTTTCTTGTGGAATTCCGCAGTTATCTTTCGCTAAACAATCTGTTTGTTTTGTAGTTAATAAGAAGTTAGTTCCGTCAAAATCTAATCCATACTTTCCAATCGTACTTCCTTGGTATTCCACTTCAATTTCTAAATCAGGAATGTTTAATACTTTTTCTGATAATTCAATTATGTGAATTAACTTCTCTGGATGTAATCTGTGATCGTAGTCATTAGCATTCCATAATTGAAAGTTTACCACTTCTTCATTTCTAACAACTCCACCACAATCGATAAAGTTTTTGGTAATTTTTCCTACTTCTGTTACGTGAAAATGATTGGGTACTAAGCTACCGTCAGGTAATTGAAAAGCAATAGTTTTTAACGTACTTAAATGTTGTTTAATTTCTGATAGTTTCATGGTTTTGTTTTTTTAATTGTAATATTACGATTAATGATTTCAAATTTTTTTTAGCAACAACTCTGGTTATTCATATCAAGGTTTAAAAAAGAAGAAAGCAAGGTTTTAATTTCTTTCCAAGTTGATGGATTGATACAATAGCAAACGCTAGTTCCTTCAATAGTCCCTTTAATAATACCAATCTTCTTTAATTCTTTTAAATGTTGCGAAATAGTAGGTTGCGCCAAACCGATTTCATTTACCAAATCACCACATACACAAGAATTCAATTTGAATAAGTGTTGTAAAATGGCAATACGAGCTGGGTGGCCTAACACTTTTGCGATGGTAGCCAATTGATTTTGCTCTTCAGTAAATATTTCTGATTTGGTTAATCCCATTGATTTATTATTATATTGCAATATTACGATTAATAAGTAAAACACCAATTATTTTTAGTGTTATTTTTTATAAAAAGTTTAATACCAGCGCCTTTTCTTCTTTTTAGAAGCTT
>NZ_JAPEHZ010000027.1 GCF_028823685.1 Tenacibaculum sp. L6
ATTTTTATGTTATAACATTTGCAAAGTGTTAATTTCTTGTTGCGTTAATTCACGCCATCTACCACGAGGTAAATTCTTTTTAGTTAAACCAGCAAAAATAACACGATCTAATTTTTTTACATGATATCCATAATGTTCAAAAATTTTACGAACAATACGGTTTCTACCAGAGTGAATTTCAATACCTACCTCAGTTTTCTTTTCACCCTCTACGTAAGAAACGGCATCAATAAAAACTTTTCTTCCCTCAATAATTACATCACCACGTAATTTTTCTAAATCAGCAATGGTTAATTTTTTATCTAAAGAAGCATGGTATAATTTACGAACGTTATGCTTAGGGTGCGTTAATTTTTTTGCCAACTCACCGTCGTTAGTAAATAATAATAAACCAGTAGTATTTCTATCTAATCTTCCAACAGGGTAAATTCGTTCTCTAGTGGCGTTTCCTACTAATTCCATTACAGTTTTACGACCACGGTCATCTTCCATAGTAGTAATGTAATTTTTAGGTTTGTTTAATAAAACGTAACGTTTCTGCTCCATAGAAATTAAAGTTCCATCAAAACGAACTTCATCAGTAGGCTGCACTTTGTAACCCATTTCCGTAACTAATTTCCCGTTTACAGAAACACTTCCGTGTTCAATATACGTATCTGCTTCTCTACGAGAACAAATTCCTGAATTAGAGATAAATTTGTTCAAGCGAATTCCTGTATCCTCAGTTTTTTTCTGAGTAGGTTTATTGCTTTTTGGTTTTCTGAAATCTTTTTTGAATTGATTTTTTCCTTGAGGATTGCTGTTACGTCCAGCTTGTCGTCCTCTCGACGAGTTTTTTGAATTCATTCTTAAGTTTTTAAAAAGTGCGCAAATTTACGGTAATTATTTGATTTTTAATCTAAAACTTCAATTACTTTATCTAAAATCAGCGATTTATCAATGAATAATAAGCTGAATACACCAATTAATAATAACACCTTTAAAATGTTATGTGCTAACCTGTATTGATTTTTATGAACGGAATTCCATGTGTAAAATCCGACAAAAATTAAGGTGATTGCTGCTAAATAGAAGTAATATTTCATGTATTCAATAGCAGGGTAGGTGTTTATAATTCCGATAGGAACTAGGGTAAGAAACATTAATAAAATAATAGTTCTTTTGGTAGTACGTTCGCCATAAATTACAGGAAAAGTATTGTAGTTGTTGGCGATTGCTCCTTTGATGTTTTCTAAATCTTTAATCAATTCTCGTGTCATAATAACTAAAAAGAGAAAAATTGCATGCACAAAAATCACTTTTGAAAAGTTTTTATAATGTACAAATACAACAAAAAAAGGGAGTATAGTTAAGATGGTTGCAGTAATGAGTCCAACTAACGGATATTTTTTTAATTTATGTGAATAAAACCAAATGCCGAAAATATATACCGCAAAAAAGAAAGCTGCTCTCCATGATACTAACCAGCCAAAACCAAAGCCAATAAAATTCAGTAAAAAATAAAGTCTGAGCTTTGTTTCTTGTTTTACGTAGGAGTCAATCCCAGTTTTTATAGGACGATTGATTTTATCAGCATTTTTATCATAAAAATTATTGATGATATATCCTGCTGCAACTACACAAACAGTAGCGATAACTAAGTAGAGTAAATGCCAATCGAAAACAACAGGCTTAACCGATTTTACATCAGAGAAAATAAAAATAGCAGCCAAATATTGGGCTGCTATTAATACTAAAATATTGTAACCTCTTATGACTGATAAAAGGCTTAATATTTTTAAAAGTAAGGTGTTGTTTTTAAATGTACTCATAGTAGCATTTTAAAAGCGGTACACCAATTCTAATTTATAATCTTTTAAACTATTTTTTGCTTTTTCGTAATCTTCAGTAAATCCTAAGATATAACCTCCACCACCAGAACCACAAAGCTTTAAGTAGTAATCGTTTGTTTGAATTCCATTTTCCCAAACTTTATGAAAAGCAGTAGGAATCATAGGTTTAAAGTTAGCTAATACTACTTTTGATAACTTTTTTACATTACCAAACAACGATTTTACGTTTCCTTGTAAAAAATCTTCAATACAAGCATCAGTATGCGTAGCAAACTCTTCGCTTATCATTTTACGGAATCCTTCGTTTTTCATCTTATTCATAAAGATGTTAACCATAGGTTCAGTTTCACCAACTTGTTCTGAATCTAGTAAGAAAACAGCTCCTTTTCCTTCTTTTTGAGATGGAATGCCTGCTGGTTCAATATGTTCTTTTGAATTGATTAAAATAGGTAAGCTTAAATATGAGTTTAACGGATCTAATCCAGAACTTTTTCCGTGGAAAAAAGATTCCATTAAAGAAAAAATCTGTTTTAATGCAAGTAACTTATCGCGTGTTAGGTTTTCTAAAACCGTAATTTTATCGTTAGCATACTGGTCGTAAATAGATGCCACTAAAGCACCAGAACTTCCTACTCCATATCCTTGCGGAATAGAAGAGTCGAAGTACATACCATTATCGATGTCATTTTTTAATGAAGCTAAATCAAAAGAAACTAAATCAGAGTTTAAGTTTGCTAAATACGTATAAAATTTAGCTAAACTTTGATTTGATTTTTCAGCTTCTCCGGTTAGGTTTTTAGCAGACTTTAATGCGCCTTTATAAGAGCTAAAAGGAATAGCTAATCCTTTAGAATCTTTGATGATTCCGTATTCTCCGAAGAGTAATATTTTAGCGTAAAATAAGGGTCCTTTCATAGGTGTTTTAATTACAGGGCAAAGATACGAGTAAAAGTGCTAGTTTACAAACTAGTATACGTTTTTGTAAAAAGTTTTCCAAATACCAACTTTCTCGTTTTCTCGGTATTTTCCTTTAGATTCGATTTTGCCGTTTTTGTAAAAAGTTTTCCAAATGCCTTCTCTTTTACCATATTCGTATTTACCTTCTTCTTTAAGTTCTCCTGATTCGTAGTAAACTTTTCGTATGCCGTGTAACTTTCCGTCTTTATAATTGGCTTTATGAAAAGGTTTACCGTTAGGGTGATAATACAATACTAAACCGTCAAATTCCTCTTCATTAGGAATATTAACGGTGCTAAATCCTTCCATTTGAATTTGACCATTTTTGTAATAGTCTACAATCCAATAGCCATTGTTCATCTTTTTAGGAGTGGGTCTGTAAAACTCGTGATTCTCTTTAGTTGTTTCTTGCCAGTTTTTATCAAACCATACCGTATCTTGCGCAAAGACAGATGTAGTGATAAAAAGGGAAACAAAAAACAGTAGTATAGTTGAATTTCTCATGATAGTAGGAAATTTAGTTAAGGTTACACAAGTCTTGCACCAAGACCCGTGCTATCACAAATATACTGATTTTTTTGGCAGTATGCAGCTAAAATATTCTTAATAAACAGTTCAATTTCAGTCTTTTCTGAATTAGGGTAAAGTACATGTACGTTTGCACCTGCATCTAAAGTAAAGCAAATATTACTGTTGTTTTCCTCTCTGTATTCCCAGATTTTATTGATAATTTCTAACGTATTAGGTTTCATCAAAATAAAATACGGATTACTAGTTAACATCATTGCATGTAGCGTTAACGCTTCGCTTTCAACTAAATTGATAAAGGATTTAATGTCTCCGTTTTGAAGGATTTTAGATAGTTTTTCAAGATTCTCATTCGCTTGAATAAAACGATTTTCAGCATACGGATGGTTGTGCATTAAATTATGGCCAACGGTACTAGACACTTGTTTTTCTCCTTTATCAACCAATAAAATGGTGTCTTGATAGTTTTCGAAAATAGGATGTACTTTGTATGGGAATTTTACACCAAATAAGTCTGAGCTTCCTTCGATCTTTGGATGTTTACCCCAAACCACTAACGGACCTTCAATACTTCTACTAGCACTTCCAGAACCTAAACGGGCTAAGAAAGATGCTTTTTTGTTGATGTATTCTTTAGTTAACTCTGGATTTAATTCTTTTTCTAAGCTCATTAAACACATAGCGATAGCGCTCATTCCGCTTGCAGAAGAAGCAATTCCGCTACTGTGCGGGAAAGAGTTTTCCGAAGAAATAACCATTGAATACTCTAAGATATACGGACAATATTCTTGAATTCGCTCAAAGAACTTAGCTATTTTAGGTTTAAAATCATCTTTCTTTTTTCCTTCAAAGAACAATTCAAATTGAGCTTGATTTTTAGGAGTTGTCTTTGAAAACTCAATTTTTGTGGTAGTATGACAGTTGTTTAGCGTGAAGCTTATTGAAGCATTTTTTGGGATTTGTGGTTCACTTTTTCCCCAGTATTTTACCAAAGCAATATTGCTAGGTGTTTGCCAAGTAACTGTTAAGTTTTCTACTTTTTTGTCTTGAGATTGAAATATAAAATCAGATGTATTCAAAGTGTAAAATTTTTGCGGTAAAGATAAAGTTTCACTTACACTTGTGCTAATGAATTTTTAATTGGGTATTTTTGTTGCATGAGAAAAATTAAACTGATTTGGGATTTTAAAGGTCCTGATGGATTGGAAACGGCAAAGCATCACTGTATACATTTAAAAGAGTTTGCACAGATAGATAATTTGCCATATCATGAAGTAAATTTTGTATCTTTAAACGAAATGCATACGATCGCTTTTATAGTGGTTGATGAAGAGAATATGAAGATTTTTAGAGATGCATTAAAACCTCATAGAGGAGAATTAGCGTAAATAACACAAAAAAATAGACCTATGTTTTTAATTAATGCCTTAGCAAAACCAAAAAAATCATCTGAACATTACGATGAAGTTTTAGGAGCGTATGTAAGTTTGTATATCGATTATAAAGATATCGAAGGAGCTATGCAGTTAGCTAAATTTTACATCAAGGAAGAAGACTGGAAAGTAGTAGAAATAGAAGACGAATATTTTACGTTAGATTCTGTTGACGATGTAGAAGATGAAGAGCAAAAAGAGTTGTATGAAGAAGCTGTAGAGTATGGATACTCTATCATCTTTAACTGCTACGAAGAAGAAGGAGAAGAAGACTAAGATTAAAAAAAATAAAGTCATTTCGAACGAAGTGAAAAACTTCAATTTATGTTCGAAATGACTTTAATCTATTCTGCAATTGCTTTTGCACAAATATAACCTCCTGTCCACGCATTTTGAAAGTTAAAACCGCCTGTAACGGCATCAATATTTAATACTTCACCTACAAAAAACAAGTTTTTGTGTTTTTTGCTTTCAAAACGTTTAAAGTTAATTTCTTTTAAATCAACACCGCCAGCAGTTACAAATTCTTCTTTAAAAGTAGTACGGCCATTTGCGTTAAACAACCCTTTTGTTAATTGATTCGCTAAACTTTGAAGTTGTTTGTTACTTACATCAGCCCAATTCTGATTGTTTTTTATTTCTGAAGCCGCAACCAAACGCTCCCACAATCGGCGAGGAATATCGCTAAAAGGAGATTTTAAATTCACTTGTTTTTTAGCTTGCGATTTTTTTAACTGTTGTAACTCATCAAAAACTGAATCTGTATCTTGTCCTAGCCAGTTAACAAGTACGTTGTATTGATAATTTTTGTCAGCTAAAATACGAGCACCAAAAGCGGATAGTTTTAAGATAGCAGGACCACTTAAACCCCAATGGGTAATTAATAATGGACCAGAATTTTCTAAATTCGTTCCAACAAGTGTTACTTCTGCATTTGGAACGGATATTCCGCCCAAATCAATAATTCGCTTATCTTTAATGTTAAAAGTAAATAAGGAAGGAACGGGCTCAATAATAGTATGATCTAAAGTTTTGCATAATTCCCATACTTTTTTACTGCTTCCTGCAGCAACCACTACGAAATCAGCTTCAAAATCTTGATTTTTTGTGTTGATAATCCATTTCTCATTTTGTTGATAAAGAGAATTCACACCATGATTTTTTAACACGGTAATTCCGAGGTTATCAACAGCGTTTTGGAAACAATCTATAATAGCTTGAGAAGTATTAGCTTCTGGAAATACCCGATTGTCTTCTTCAATTTTTAAGGGAATTCCATGATTTTCAAACCACTCAAAAGTGTCACCTGTCATGAATTGATGAAATGGTCCAAGTAATTCTTTTTCTCCTCTAGGATAAAATTTTGTCAATTCCTTGGGATCAAAACAAGCATGCGTAACATTACAACGGCCTCCACCAGAAATTTTTACTTTTTGTAAAACCTCTTTTCCTTTTTCAAGAATAGTAATGTTCAATTCAGGATTGAGTTCTTTTGCATTAATAGCAGTAAAATAGCCTGCTGCTCCACCACCAATAATAATGACCTTTTTCATTATAAAATCATTTCTTTATATGAAAGGATAGTATTGAATCCTTTTTGTTGAAAATAGTTAATGCTGTCTTCATTACCTGTAGCTAAAATAAAATCTCCACCCCAAGCACCTAGGCCTTTTACCTCTCCAAAATAATCTGGAAATGTAGTTTCTTTTATAGGATTTATTTTAATTATTGAGCTAATAAGTTTTTCATGCTCAATAATAATTTTGTTTAGGTCTTTTGAAGTGTTCGTGTGTAAAAACTCTCGTGTCAAGTTATCTATTTCAGGAATTAACCGTAGCGCTTCTTCTTTGTGTTTTTTATAGTGAGCAATTCCTTCTCTACTATTTTGTTTTTGATTTAAATGCACAAAAAACAATTCCTCAGAAAAACTTGGATTGAAATTTACTTCTTCAATATGAGGTTGTTTGTCTTCTAGCTTATATAGAATCGGAGTGTTATGTTTTGCACAAGCAATATCGTAACCACTTCCAGAAAAAGCGTTCCAAAGCAAGGTAAACGGATTTATATTAGCCCAAGTAGCAATATTATTAATTAAAGTTGAAGAACTTCCTAATCCCCAGTTTTGTGGAAATGTTAGGTTTGTTTTTACAATATACCCATGATTAGTGTTTAAAAAATCAGGGTTTAGTTTTTTTGCTTCTTGTAAAATATCATGTAAAGTTTCAGCTATAAATTCAGCACTACCTTCTTTATCTGAATTAAAGGTAGCTGAGGTTAGCCTCAGTTTTGGTAAATCGAAAGAAGCTTCAAACCAACATTCTCCTGTATGTGTAAAGCTTCCCCAAATAAGTTGTGGCTCTTTAATCGGTTCAACAATTAAATCTTGTCCAAACTTGGTAGGAATAGCCAATGATGTAGCGCCATCTAGAACAACATACTCGCCGGTGAGTAATAATTTTCCGTTAGAATAGTGTCGCATTATACCAGCCCAAATTGTTTAAAATGATGGGTAAAGTGTTTTACTTGAAACTTTTTCCAATACTCATAATCCAACTCTCCAAAAAATGGATGTACTACTTTTCGGTAGGGGTCTTCATTAAACACAGTCTCAAAATATTGAACCTGATGTATTAAATCATTAATAGCTTCATTCATAGAGCTAAATTTTAACGGAGTTGGATCTTCCGATAAAAAAGGAGCTTTAAATCCAACTTGTAATTCGCCATCGGTATTTAAAAAAGGTTTTCTTCTAGCTGTTTTCTCATCAGAAACATACATGTCAACATGCCAATTTCCATTAGCTATTTGAGTAACTGTACTTAAATGCTCTACCATTTGTTGCCCGTTCATTTTTCCAAATAAGGGTTTTGCATCAGCTGCTAAGTTTATAAGTGTACTACGTACTTCATCCTCATTTAAAAAGTCTACCCATTGCACTTTTGGTTTTCGAAGCTCATTTAGTTTTTCAACTACAGCACTGTGTGAGGCCGTTCTATCCTCAAAATAAGCAACGACTGCTTCTTTTTCTTCGTTGGTGGCTTTGTGTTGATTTAAGATGTTCATCAAGTGCATTTTCATGTGTCCGTGTTGAATACCTTTAGTAGTTAAGGCACGTAAAGCAGCAAAATTCTGCGCTAAACCAGCCGCAGCGATAATTTGCATTAAGGTGCGTGCACTTGGTTTTTGCATCATATCTAACGATAATTTTGCCATTGGGTGTAATGCGGTTAGTCCACCTACGGTACCTAAAGCTAAAGGAATTTTAATCCAAAATCTAAAAACACCATCTTTTACTTCGCAATGTGTTAAACTACTGTATTGCCCATTTTTTGAAGCATAGGCATGTGCACCAGCTTCAATAGCTCTAAAATCGTTACCCGTTGCCAACACAACAGCATCAATTCCATTCATAATACCTTTATTGTGTGTAACTGCACGATACGGTTCTATTTCAGCGATTTTAACTGCTTGTTCAAATTTTTGAGCAAATTTCTCTGGGGTTTTTCCGCCTAATTCTTCTACCTTACAGCTAACTTCCGCTCTAACTAAACATTCAGGAACGTAGTTAGAAAGTATGCTCATCACAATTTCAATATCATCTTTCCTAAAAGCTTTAGCAATAGCCTCTAAACAAGAATTGATAAAGTTAGCACCCATACTATCTTTTGTTTCAAACGTAACGTGTAATTGATAGTAGTCTGCTAGTTTATCAGTTTTGTCAATCAGTTGAATATCTAAAATACCACCACCACGTTTTTCCATATTCTTTGTAATGGATGCAGTGGCAGCATGTAATTCGGTTTTTTGTTCGTTGAAATAAGAATGTAATTCCTTTTTATCTCCAGCGTACATAAAATGTACTTGACCAATTTTTGTAGTAGAAATTACTTCAGTTTTAAATCCGCCTCTAGTACTCCAGTATTTGGCTACTTTTGAAGCAGCAGCAACAACAGAGCTTTCTTCTACGACCATAGGTATTGCATAACTACGTCCGTTAATAACAAAGTTAGGGGCAACGCCGTAAGGCATATAAAAGTTAGAAATGGTATTTTCAATAAAATCATCGTGCAGCTGTTGTAGTTTTTCGTCTACATTCCAGTATTGCTTAATGGTTTGTATAATTTCTGGTTGATTGTTAAAGTAACTTTCTGCCAACCAGTCTATTTTTTCCTCTTTGGTAAGTTTTGAAAAACCAGAGATCGTTTTAGACATCCTCAATTCATTTTTTGATGGTTCAAAGATAAGTGAAACGTGTTAAAATAGGGGTGATATTTAGTTTTTATGATTTTTTTGAGGTGGTTTTTGGCTATTTTTCCGTAAACTTGGCAAACTTTTTAGATAAACAACAACTTAATATGAAGAAATTATTACTATTTTTTATAGGGATATCTTCGCTAGTGCAAGCTCAGAAAAAAGATATTTCCTTAGAAGATATATGGAGAAAAGGCACGTTTAGAGCAGATTATATGAATTCTTTGAATTCTATGAATGGAGATTTTTATTCGCTTTTAAACTATGAAAATGGAAGTACTTCTGTAGATAAATACAGCTATGAAACTTTAGAAAAAGTAGCTACTATTGTAGATAGTAAAGATTTAGCAGGATTGAAATCATTTCAATCATATAGTTTTAACAATGACGAAACCAAATTGATTTTAGGTACTAACTTTAAGCCAATTTTTCGTCATTCTTTTTTAGGTACATTTTATGTGTACGATATTGCTAAAAAGACATTAGATCTTATAGGTACAGATATTCAGGAACCTACATTTTCTCCTGACAGCAAAAAAGTAGCCTATGCTAAAGCAAATAACTTATTTATTAAAGATTTTTCTGATAATACAGTTACTCAAATAACTAGCAACGGAAAAAAGAATGAAATAATTAATGGTATTACTGATTGGGTATACGAAGAAGAATTCGGCTTTGTAAAAGCTTTCGATTGGAGTGCAGATGGTAACAACCTAGCTTTTTTACGTTTCAATGAAAGTGAAGTAAAAACGTTTTCTATGGATGTTTACGGAAAAGAAAAGTATCCATCACAACACGTTTTTAAATATCCAAAAGCAGGAGAGGCTAACGCAAAAGTTTCATTACATATTTTCTCATTAAACACTGGTAAAACTGCTGAGATAAGAGTAGGAGATTATGAATATATTCCGAGAATTAATTGGACAAGCGATGCTAATTTATTAGCTGTGCGTACGTTAAATCGTCATCAAAATGATTTAAAAATGTATTTTGTTGATGCTAACTCTTACAGAAGTCACTTAGTTTTAAATGAAACAGATAAAGCTTACGTAGATATCAACGATGATTTAACATTTTTAGATGATAACAGTTTTATCTGGACAAGTGAAAAAGATGGTTACAATCACGTTTACCACTATAATAAAGACGGACAGTTATTAAACCAAGTAACCAAAGGAAACTGGGAGGTTACCTCTTACTACGGTTATAATGCTGATAAGAAAACTATTTATTATCAATCGGTAGAAAATGGTTCTATCAACAGAGGAGTTTATAGTGTTTCTTTAGACGGAAACAATAAGAAGTTGTTAAGTAATCCTTCAGGAACAAACAATGCTTCTTTCAGTAAAAACATGCACTATTTTATCAATACATTCTCAGATGCAAACACACCACCTGTGTATACTTTACGAAATGATGAAGGAAAAGTATTAAAGACAATTATTGATAATACAAATTTAAAAGAGGTTGTAGCAGGATATAATTTAAGTAAAAAAGAGTTTTCTACTATTAATGTTAACGGTAACGACTTAAATATGTACACTATTAAGCCTGCAAACTTTGACGCGAATAAGAAATATCCAGTTTTAATGTATCAATATTCTGGTCCAGGTTCTCAAAATGTAAAGAATAGCTGGAATGGGGCTAACGATTATTGGCATCAAATGTTAGCACAAGACGGATATATTGTTGTTTGTGTTGATGGTAGAGGAACAGGATTTAAAGGTCGTGACTTTAAAAAAGTTACTTATATGAATTTGGTGAAGTATGAAACGGAAGACCAAATTTCAGTAGCTCAAGAATTAGCTAAGTTACCTTATGTAGACGCTAATAGAATTGGTATTTGGGGATGGTCATTCGGTGGTCATATGAGTACGAACTGTTTATTAAAAGGAAATGATGTATTTGCAGCAGCTATCGCTGTGGCACCAGTTACTACATGGCGTTTTTATGATACTATTTATACTGAGCGTTATATGCGTACACCAGAGGAGAATCCAGCAGGGTATGATGATAATTCACCATTAAATTATCCAGAATTATTAAAAGGAAAGTATTTATTAATTCACGGAACAGGTGACGATAATGTACACGTACAAAATGCTTACAGAATGGCTGAAGCGTTAATTCAAGCTAACAAGCAATTTGAGTGGGGTATATATCCTGATAAGAATCATGGTATTTATGGTGGTAACACACGTTTACACTTATATACTAAGATGACGAACTTTATTAAAAACAACTTATAAACTAAAACAATATATTATGGCTAAAAATGTAGCAACCGAAAGGGAAATATTTGGGCATCCGGTAGGATTATTTATGTTGTTCTTTACAGAAATGTGGGAACGTTTTTCATACTACGGTATGAGAGCTTTACTGGTTTTATATTTAATTAGCGAAGTAGCAAGCGATAATCCAGGTTTAGGATGGTCTAAAAGTGATGCTAGTAGTTTATATGGTTGGTACACAATGCTTGTTTATATTACTCCAATTATTGGAGGAATTATTGCCGATAAAATTTTAGGATTTAGAAAGGCAATTATCATAGGTGCTGTATTAATGACATTAGGGCATTTATCATTAGCTTTTGAACCAATGCCAGCGTTTTATTTAGGGCTTGGTTTATTAATTGTAGGTAACGGGTTTTTTAAACCTAACATTTCTTCAATTGTAGGGCAGCTATATCCAGAAGGAAGTGATAAAAAAGATTCAGGATATACTATTTTTTATCAAGGAATTAACGTAGGAGCTTTCTTAGGATCAATTTTATGTGGTTACTTAGGAGAAACTTTAGGATGGCACTACGGATTTGGATTAGCAGGTATATTCATGTTTATAGGATTAATTCAGTTCCATTTAGCACAAAAAATGTTTGGGGAAATTGGATTAGCACCAAAGAAGGAAATTTCAGAAGAAACCGCAGTAGTAGAAAAAGAGCCGTTAACAAAAGTAGAAACACAAAGATTAATTGTTGTTGGTGTTTTAGCGTTTTTCTCTATCTTTTTCTGGGCAGCTTTTGAACAAGCAGGTTCAAGTATGAACATTTTTGCAAGTGAATATACTGATAGAAGTTTAGAGGGAGTTGGAGTTACGATTTTTAAAGTAGTTGGCGCTTTGTTATCTGCTTTACCAGTAATAATTTTAACTTGGTTATTTATAGGAATGTTTAAAGCAATTGGTAAAACATATGCTACAGCGATGATGTTTATGGCATTAAGTGTTACCATTTTATGGGGAATTATTGGGTACATGATTTACAATCAATTTTTTGATGAAAATCCTGAAGTACCTGCAACATGGTTCCAGAGTTTAAATGCGTTATTCATCTTTACTTTAGCACCATTATTTTCTTGGATTTGGCAAAAATTAGCAAAGACAAAATACAATCCTAACGGGCCTCAAAAATTTGCAATTGGGTTAATATTATTAGGATTAGGTTTTATTCCAATGGTAATAGGATCAGCAGGATTAGGTGTTGATTCAGTACAAAAAACGAGCATGATTTTCTTAGTATTAGCATATTTGTTGCATACGATGGGAGAGTTAAGTTTATCTCCAGTAGGACTTTCTTATGTAAATAAATTATCACCAAAAAGATTATTAGGTATCATGTTTGGTATTTGGTTCTTCGCTTCAGCTATGGGTAATAAATTAGCAGGATCTTTTTCTAGCTACATGGAAAAAATAGCTCAAGAATCTTCAATGTCTGATTTCTTCAATATCTTAGTTTGGATTCCAATCATAGGAGGTGTGGTATTATTCCTTTTAAGTTTCCCACTTAAAAAATTAATGCACGGAGTAAAATAATAAGGAACATTTAACCTCATGATAGCTTTTTATCATGAGGTTTGTTATATATAAATGATAAATAGATATGAGTTCAGTTACATCAAATGATTTTTTTAAGTCAAAAGTATTAGGTCATCCTTCAGGGTTATTTGTGCTTTTTTTCACAGAAATGTGGGAGCGTTTTTCGTTTTACGGAATGCGTGTATTATTAATAAACTTTTTAACAGCAGCAGCAATTGGCGCTAATCCAGGTTGGGAATGGTCGGCAGAAAACGCAGGAGCATTATTTGGTACCTATGCAATGTTATTATACTTAACTCCAATTTTAGGAGGTATTATAGCAGATAAATTAACAGGATACCGTTGGGCAGTAGTTATTGGTTCGATTATTATGACCTTAGGGCACGCTGCAATGGCTATTGAAACAGAGTTTTGGTTATATGTTGGTTTAGCTTTATTAGTAATAGGTACAGGTTTTTTTAAGCCTAATATGACGTCTATTATTTCAGAAATGTATAAGGACTTACCAGAAAAGAAAGATGGAGCATATACCATTTTTTACATGGGAGTTAATGCGGGAGCTTTCTTCGGAATGATGTTATGTGGATACTTAGCAGAAAAAGTAGGTTGGTCTTGGGGATTCGGTTTAGCAGGAATCTTTATGTTATTAGGAACGTTACAGTTCTGGTTAGCGAAGCCATTATTCGGTACTATTGGAGATGTTCCTTCTAAAAATGGAAAAGAAGAAGCTGAAGTATCAGCTACAGAAACATCTAACGATAGCGATAAAACAAACCCTTTTACAAGTTTAGATAAAATTTTAATCGCGATTGCTTCGGTAATTGGTTTAGGATATGCAATTAACGATCCGTTATCAAAAATTGGAGGAATTGATCTTTTCGGAGCTTTAAAAGTAGGTGATTTTGATGGACAATACGTAGCAGTATTGTTTGGTTTAGCAGTATTTTTATTCTTAACAATTTCACGTATATCACGATACACAAAAATTGTAAGAGATAGAATGATAGCGGTAATTATTTTCGCATTCTTTACGGTATTCTTCTGGATGAGTTTCGAGCAAGGTGCAACTTCATTAATCCTTTTCGCGCGTGATAATGTAGATAGAGTTTTAACAGGTAATGCACAAATAATATTTAACATAGTAAATACATTATTAACAGTAATTCCTTTACTAATTATTACTTGGGTGTTGTATTTGTTAGGAAAAGAAACAGGTAAAAGAATTCCAGCGTCAAACTTTGTTTTAGCAATATGTTTCTTAGGGGTTTGGGCATTAGTAGGATGGATGTTATACGTTGAGTTCTCTGCGGAAGCTTCAGAAATTACAGTTTCTTGGTTCTCAATATTAAACTCGTTCTTTATCATTGCATTTGCAAACTTATTCTCTAAGTGGTGGGATTCAAAATACAACCCATCTGCAGCGGTTAAATACGGTTTAGGTTTAATTATTATGGCTGTAGGATTTGGTTTATTAGCATTCGGAGCTTACGGAATTACCGACGGAGTTAAAGTAAGTATGGTATGGTTAATCTTAGCATATTTGTTTCATACATTAGGTGAATTATGTTTATCACCAGTTGGTCTTTCGTATGTATCTAAATTAGTGCCAGCTCGTATGATTGCATTTATGTTTGGTATGTGGTACTTAGCAATTGCGATAGGAAACAAGTTAGCAGCAGTTTTAGGAGGTCAAATTGAAAACATTACAAAAGAATACAGTTTATCAACTTTCTTCTTAATTTTTACAATTGTACCAACAATTGCAGGACTTTTAGTTATTGCTTTAAACCCAGTAATTAAAAAGTTAATGCACGGGGTGAAATAACCCTAAATATAGGTTAAAAGAACTTTTAACAACCTGTCAAGTCAAAAACTTGGCAGGTTTTTTTGTAAATTTGGAACACTTATTGAGACTTTAGGAATATGAAAAAAATAATAGTAGTAGCGGTTTTCGCCATTATTTCATTTGGAATAAGAGCACAAGAAAATAAAGTTAATTGGTTAACTTTTGAAGAAGCGATGGAAATGAGTGAGAAAGATCCTAAGCCAATTATGGTAGATATTTATACCGATTGGTGCGGATGGTGTAAAAAAATGGATAAAACAACGTACCAAAACAAGGTAATTATAGATTACATCAATACACATTACTACCCTGTAAAGTTAAATGGTGAAGCTAAACACGATATTATGTTTCAAGGAAGAACTTTCACTTACCAAGCACAGGGTAGAAGAGGATATCATGAATTAGCAGCAGCGATTATGAAAGGGCAATTAAGCTATCCTTCAACAGCATTTTTTAACACAGAAAGACAATTGTTACAAAATGTTCCTGGGTATTTAGAAGAGAAAAGATTTGAAAAAATACTAGCCTATTTTAATAAAGAGAATTATAAGAGTACACCTTGGCCTGAGTTTGAAAAAAACTTTAAAAGTGCCATGTAAAGCTATTCTCTAATAATATAAACACCATTTTGACCCGTATACCAAAATGGTGTTTTTTGTTTATCACAAGTTTCTTTCCATCTATTAACATACGATTTGTAGTTGCTTCCATCCGCAATAACTTGTTGAGGTTTTAGCGAAGTAATTAATCTGTTTAAATTGATTTTAGGACTGTTTTGTAGTAGCACTATCGGATTTTTAAGTCCGTTAATTTGATAAACGCCTAAGCTATCTATAATCAAGATTTGTTTATTGTTGAAAGATATAACGTTAAATACTGAATCTGTATTTTTAGAAAGAATATGTTCACCAATTCTGTAGGATTGTAAAAGTTTTTCTTGTTGAAGAATGGAATCACTTATCGAACTAAAAACGTGTAGTTCGTTACCATTTCTTTTTCCTAAAACAGTATGCCTGCTTTTGTGAAATACAATAAACTCACTTTTGTTTACCTTCTCATGTTTTTCATAAAAATAAATTCCTTGTAAAAGAAGAATAGAAGTGAATAAGAAAACAACACTTTTAGAAGTTTTGCGAATCCAAACCTGAAAGAAGAAAATGGTAAATACATACCAAGCCAACATCGCCCAGAATGACATCGATATCTCTTTCAATAGAAAATCTTCTTGATGTGAAATCCAATCGACAAAATAATTCATCAAAGAAATTACGAATCCGTACGCATTAGCTGCAAATTGAGGCAAGATATTGAAGGTTGCTAATAGAATGATTACTATTCCGCAGCCCAAAATTGTTCCTAAAAAGGGAATGATAATTAAGTTAGATAGAATAAACAGCCCAGGAAACTGATGAAAATAGTACAAACTAATAGGTAAAATTCCTGCTTGAGCGGCTATTGAAACTGTAAATAAACCCCAACCTTTATCTAGTAACCAAAGTTTAGGTTTCCATAAATCATAGAGTAACGGTTGTACCCAAACAATGCCAAAAACGGCTAAATAACTGAGTTGAAATCCGACATCGAATAAAAACATGGGTTTTATCAACAGTAAAAATAGCATGGAACTGATTAAAGAAAACTCAATAACCTTCTTCCGTTTAAACGACAAACCGATAGCCACAAAAGTAAACATGGTTACGGCACGTACTACCGATGCCGATAAGCCTGCGATAAAAGCAAAAAACCAGAGTAATACTACAATGCAAGTAGTTTTAATAAGTATTCCATGCGGAATTCTTTCCAAAGGTTTAAATAGATAAGACAGAAATAATAGCAGAATACCAATATGGAGTCCAGAAACGGCTAAGATGTGAACCGCCCCAGCATTGGTATAACTTTCTAATAATTCTTTTGATATTTCTTGACGCTGACCGAGTAATAAAGCGTTAATAACAGCAAATTCATCGTTTGAAAAATGATATTGTTTTAAGGAAGTTTGTACTTTTTCTCTAATACTAGCCGATAAATTGATTAAAGAAAAACTTGCATCATCAAGCTGTTTACATTGCTGTTTGCTTAAAAACACTTGATGATAAATGTACTGCTTTGCTAAATACTGTTTGTAATCAAATTGATGCGGATTCAAAGGAGGAATCAATTCCTTAAAAGGAGTTTTAACAAAAATCCGATTACCAACAGCAAGTGAGGTTTGTGTACTGTCCTTTTGAATGTTTAGAAGAATAGTTCCGTTTGTTTTGGAGGAATCAACCTGAGAGACTTTAGCTACATATTTTGTGTAGTAATTTCCGGGTTTTAATACTTTTTGAATAGTTAGTATAGAAGATGAGCCATCTGTTAATTGATGTTCGTAATAATTCGCATAATTCTTCGGATTGTGAATGTAGGTAGTGCTAATTCCGATAGAAACAAATAATAGTAAGCTAACGATACTAAACACTTTTCGCATTTGAAACCTTTTTAAAAAGTAGAGAGCAATTAGAAAAACTAGCAATAAAACTCCTAAATAAAGAAGGTTAAAATGCCAAATCTGTGTGTAAAACTGAAGTGTTATTCCAATAATCACACATAGCAAAAAATGAAAAGGAGGATATGTAAGCAACTTTTTCATAACCTTTTAAAGTTATGAAAAAATTAAATAAAAATAGTATCCGTTTGAATAAGAGAGAAATATAATTAATAAGTTGTTGTCATATTATCATCTACACAAATAATAAAATCAGCTTTTTTGAGGTTTTCTTTTTCAAGCTTGTTAATATCCTTTTGTAAAACCGTGGTGATTGTTGCATAATTCAAATTTGGATTTTCATTCTTCAAATACCACAAAATTCCTTCGTAATAATCAGAGTGATAAGCTCCGTTATAGTGCAAAAACAAATGATTTGGCAGGTGGTTTTTCAAAATGAAATGTGCCATAGTAGCATCTTTTATGGCTTGAGCCATGACTAATTTTGGAGTACCATGATCTCCCATCATCGTTAGTATTTTTTTATAGGTAGGTAATTCGCTGTCAAATTTTATAGGCAAAGGAGCAATCCATGATTTTTCGGTGTCTGATAAAGCATCAACCGCTTCAAATCCTTTTTTATATACCAAATTAGCATATCTTCTAGGAATGTTGCTTGCAACAAAGTTCAGCTTTTGGTCTTTTGCAAAATTTACAAGAGGAGCATAATCGGTTTTATAGTTCGACCATAATCTAGCCAAGGTATCTAATTGTTTGCTGTTGATACTACCGTTTACATATTGACTTAAAGGTTGTTGATTATCAGCTTCAAACATTTCAGCACCTAAAATAAGTTTTCGTGTTTTATGAAGGTCGTTGGTTACTTCATACTGAAGCCAATGTGCAATAGGATTGTTGTGTAGCTCTCCAAACAAAACAATATCATTTTTTGCTAGTTTTTTAAGCATTCTGTTATAAGAAACTTTCTTTCCTTTGGCATTGTAAATTTTATAAGCCCTTTTTTGAGCAACTAAGTTAAGAGCGACAAACAAGAATAGAAGTAAAAAGGTAGTCTTTTTCATATTGGTTTGTTTTAATTAACAGAATTAGAGTTCAGTTTTAATAACTAATATCCATAGCTAGCTAATTTACCCAAAATTGCATAATAGCCAAATAAAAAAAGCAACCTTACTGGTTACTGAGCGTAGCCGAAGTAAGATTGCTTTTCAATGCTATTTAGTCTTTGAAATACGTTATACGATTTCTACAACCAAACCTTCTTCCGTTTTTTCAACTTTAGCAAGGTTATTTTTAGTTAATCCTTTAATGGTTTTGTCCCACTTTTTGTTAGATAAACCACTTTGAGTTTTTAACTCGTTTAAATCTATTTTTTCAGCTTTTTCTATCAATGCTAACAATGTTTTTTCATCATCGTTTAACTCAACAGAAGGAGCTTGCTTCTCAGGTTTCATTTGAGGGAAGAATAATACTTCTTGAATTGACGGATTGTTCGTTAAATACATAATTAAACGATCCATTCCAATTCCTAATCCAGAAGTAGGAGGCATCCCATACTCTAATGCACGTAAGAAATCTTGATCGATAAACTCACCCGCTTCATCATCTCCACGTTCCGCTAATTTTAATTGTGCTTCAAAACGCTCACGTTGATCGATAGGATCGTTTAATTCAGAGTAGGCATTAGCAATTTCTTTACCACATACCATTAACTCAAAACGTTCTGTCAATTCAGGATTGTCACGGTGCTCTTTACATAACGGAGACATTTCCTTCGGATAATCGGTAATAAAGGTTGGTTGAATGTAATTTCCTTCACATTTCTCTCCAAAAATCTCATCAATTAACTTTCCTTTCCCCATCGTATCATCTACTTCGATACCCATGTCTTGAGCAGCTTTACGGATTTCATCTTCCGATTTTCCGTTGATGTCAAAACCAGTAAAATGTTTGATAGAGTCTGCCATCGTAACACGCGCATACGGAGCTTTAAAATCTACTTTATGCTCTCCAAAAGTAGCTTCAGTAGTTCCATTCACTGCCAATGCACAGTGCTCTAATAATTTTTCAGTAAACTCCATCATCCAGTTGTAGTCTTTGTAGGCTACATAAATTTCCATGGCTGTAAATTCTGGGTTGTGCGTTCTGTCCATTCCTTCGTTACGGAAGTTTTTCGAAAACTCATACACACCGTCAAAACCACCAACAATCAAGCGCTTTAAGTATAACTCATTAGCAATACGCATGTATAACGGAATGTCTAAGGCATTGTGATGTGTAATAAATGGTCTTGCAGCAGCACCACCTGGAATTGGTTGTAAAATAGGTGTTTCTACTTCAAAATATCCTGCATCGTTAAAAAACTGACGCATCGCATTGAATAACTTCGTACGCTTTACAAAAACTTCTTTTACGTGTGGATTTACTACCAAATCAGCATAACGTTGACGGTAACGCATTTCAGGATCTGTAAATCCGTCAAAAGTATTTCCTTCAGCATCTACTTTTGGTAATGGTAATGGCTTTAAAGATTTACTTAATAATTTAAAATCTTTTACCATTACAGTGATTTCTCCAACCTGAGTTTTAAATAACTCTCCTTCAATCCCTACAAAATCACCTATATCTAATAACTTTTTGTACACTTCATTGTACAAGTTTTTGTCTTCACCAGTACAAATCTCGTCACGGTTAAAATATACCTGTACACGACCTTCGCTATCTTGTAACTCTGCGAAAGAAGCTTTTCCTTGAATACGACGTGACATTAATCTACCTGCAATCACCACCTTTTTACCCTCTTCAAACTTCTGTTTAATCTCTTTCGAGTTTGAATTTAAAGGAAATAAATCAGCTGGGTAGGGATTGATGCCTAATTCTCTTAGCTTCCCTAACTTTTCTCTACGTACAACTTCTTGTTCTGATAATTGCATGGGTTATTTTTTATTAATTTTTAATGAAGCTGCAAAGATACAATCAATTGCAGAATTAAACAACGCTTAACAGATTCGCATTTTTTGTAAAAAACTCAAAAAAGTTTGCGAACTTTAAAAAAGGTTGTATATTTGCAGGCTGTCTAATTTTAAAAGGACAGCATTTAGTTGTGTTGTTAGGTACTTTAAATAGTACCATGGTTTTGTTAACCAATGGAAAGCTTCCCTGAGATGGGTTGCTTTTTTTTTGCGCTAAATTTAAGTGTTTTTTGAAGCTATTTCCCGCTTTCCGCACTCGCTTCCCGAAGTGTCGGGAGAGCTCAAACAATTGCTACAATCGGGGCTAAGCGTATTTGCTAACTTCCCTAATTGTTTAGGGTGTTCTCTGAATGTAGTCGAAGGGACATTATCAATAAAACTTCTTCCTAAAAGAAAGAATTACTGTATTCAAAAAACTTCACGATAAATAATACCAAGTATACCGTAGCAATAGAAAATTTAATAGTTGCGGATGCTAAAAATCCAAGAAAAGCACCGAACGAGGCTTTAATAGCTCTGTTGGTATCTTTACTGTCATAAATCAATTCACCCACCAAAGCTCCCACAAAAGCACCGATCAAAATTCCGAAGGGAATAGGAGTAAAGAGTCCAATAATTAAACCAATTGTGGTACCATACACACCGTATTTAGAGCCTCCAAAGCGTTTTGTTCCCATTGCAGGAATAAAATAATCCAAAATAAATATGAAGACGGCAATAGCTAGGGTAATGCCTAAGAACGTCCAGTTTTGAGGGACAACACTTGTTAGGTGTAACAATAACAAACCTACCCAACTAGTAATAGGCCCTGGTAATACTGGTAAAAACGATCCGACAATTCCTAAACAAGAAAATACAAACCCAAGTATAACTAAAAATATATCCATTAACTTTTTTTATTGATATGACGAAGATAGGAAAGCTTTGTTACATATTTATTAACTAAAAAATTAGTTTAAACTAATTTTTTAGTTATATTTGTTTCAGGAATATTTCATATAAAGTACTATGAGTAAACAATTAACGAAGGCAGAAGAACAAATAATGCAGGTATTATGGGAGTTAAAAATAGCTTCGGTAAAAGAAGTAATTGAGCAGTTACCAGAGCCTAAGCCAGCATATAATACGGTTTCTACCATAATTAGAATTTTAGAAACGAAAGAATTTGTGGGGCATAAACCAAAGGGTAGAGGGTATGAATATTACCCGTTGATAGAAAAGTCTGACTATAGCAATGAAAGTTTACACAAGTTAATGGATGGTTATTTTGGAGGTTCATTTAAGAGTATGGTGTCGTTTTTTATGAAAGAAAACAAAATGGACATTCAAGAACTAGAAAGTATTTTAAAAGAGGTGAATAAAAATAAGAAGTCATGATCAACTATATTATTCAAGTTATATTATTTCAGGTACTGTTTGTAGCGGTGTACGATTTCTTTTTAAGCAAAGAAACCTTTTTTACCAAAAACAGATGGTATTTGTTGGGTACAGCAGTACTTTCTTTTGTGTTACCCTTGTTTAAAATTCCAACGGTTCAAAAAGCTGTGCCGCAAGAATATTATATTTTATTACCAGAGGTCGTGTTGTCACCTCAAAAAGTAATTGAAAAAGCGGTTTGGTATCAATCCATTACTTATTTAGACGTGTTATTTTGGAGTGGATTCGTACTGTTTTTAGGAGTGTTTTTAGTGAAGTTAGAACGTATCATTCGACTAGTTTTACAATACGGAACTACTCCAAAAGGAAATTATAAACTCATATTGCTTCCAAAAGAAACCAAAGCGTTTTCATTTTTCAATTATATTTTTTTAGGAAAAGATATTCCATCTTCAAAGCAAGAAAAAATCATTCAACACGAATTGGTGCATAGTGAACAAAAACACACGTTGGACTTGCTATTTTTTGAGTTTTTAAAAATAGTAATGTGGTTCAACCCGATGGTGTATGTGTATCAAAATCGTATTTCATTAGTTCATGAATATATTTCAGATGCTGTAGCAAGTAAATCTGATCAAAAAGAAAATTATATCAACCATTTACTCGCTGATATTTTTCAGGTCGAGCATATTTCATTCATTAATCAATTTTATAAACATTCATTAATCAAAAAACGAATTATTATGATGACAAAAACACAATCAAAAAAGGTAAAACAGCTAAAATATTTGCTGCTGATTCCACTTTTAGGAAGTATGATTTTGTATACGGCTTGTTCTAGTGAAGAAGTTAAGATAGAAAAGCAGCCTGTAACAGTATATAAAACTGAAGATGGTAAAATTGTAAAAAAACCTTCTACTGGTTACCAAAGTAAATATTTGGACATTTATTTAGGTGATGGAATGCCTAATGCAAAAGAATACTCTATTGATGAATTAAGAGAAGAGGAAAAAGGAGAGTATTTAGATTTGTTGAAAGGATTTAATAAAGAAGGAATGCCTCAATTAAATATTAGAGTTTTTGAAGCTGAGAACGGTAGAAAAATGGTTGCTTTTGAAAAACCTCATGTAGAAAAAAGTGAAACCCAGAGAAAAAATAATTACCAAGATTCAGAAGACATTCCTTTCTCGCTTTTAGATAAAGTACCAACGTTTCCTGGGTGTGCAGAAGGAGATAAAGACTGTTTTCATAAAAGTGTAAGCAAGTTTGTGCAAGATAATTTTGATATGTCAATAACTAAAGATCTTGGACTTCCAATAGGGAAAAAAAGAATCTATGTGCAATTTAAAATAGACAAAGAAGGTAAAGTAATTGATGTTAAGGCAAGAGCTCCACATCCAACATTAGAACAGTATGCTGAAGAATTGGCACAAAAATTGCCTCAAATGGAACCAGGAATTAAAAATGGAGCAAAAGTTCAAGTAGGGTATACCTTACCAATTACTTTTGAGGTGAAATAAAATAAGTATCTTGGTCACAGTTAACCAATGAACAATACCAAAAATAGAAACGTGAAAAATAAAATTTTACTTATTGTTTTTGTAGTAGGAATTATAAAAGTCGAGGCGCAAGTTTCGGCTTTTCAAACTATTGATAGTTTACTAAATAAAGGGCGCTATCAAACAGCATTAACAAAGTTACATGAGTTGGATACTACTTTTCAATCAACTTCAAAAATAGCGGCAATTTATGCGTCTATAGATAATCATAAGCAAGCTTCTAAATACTATGAGCAAGCTTTGGCATTGCAAGATGATTATGCTGTAAAAGTAAACTTGGGAAAAGCGTATCAGAAAGAGAAAAAGCTAGAAAAGGCAATTGAAATTTATGAAGGAATTATAAATGAGGATGCCGAAAATTTATTGATACAATATCAACTTGGAAAGTTATATGCAAAAACCAAACAACCTGCTAAGTCGATAGAAACTTTTAAGAGTTTAACCCAAATAGATAGTACAAATGCAAATTATTACTATCAATTAGGAATTGGATATGCAATGTTGAACAAGAATAATTTAAAAATTAATAGCTTTTTAGAAGCTTACAAAAATGATGAAGAGCATATTAAATCGATTCATCAATTGGCGTTGGCGTATACTTTTTTAAGAGATAAAGATTCTGCAACCATTTTTATCAATAGAGGATTGGAAGTGGATCCTAATCACATCGCTTTAAACAAACTTAAAATTAATAACCTATACAGAAAAGAAAAGTATAAAGAAGCGATTAAACTATTAGATAAGATAGATTCTATAGAGCCTAATGAGCATTATACTCAAAAAATGTTAGGGCGAAGTTATTTTAATTTGAAGAAGTATAAGAAGGCAAAAGAGTATTTTAATAAAGCACTTAAAATAGATCGATCAGATTTTAAAGCATATAAATATTTAGGAGATATTGATTTTGAACAGAGAAAATTTCATAAAGCACAGTTGAATTATACATTAGCGACTTTTGTTGGTAAAGAACCAAGAGATGAGGAATATTACCAATTAGCAAGAGTGTATAAAGAGTTAGGTAACTCTAAAGAAGAGTTGAGTTTATATAAAAAGGCTTTTGATGAGAATAAAAAAAATTATCGAGCATTGTTTCAATTAGCTTTAAAGAGTGAAGTTTATTATGAAGACAAGAAAATTGCATATAAGCACTATAAAACTTATATAAATCGTTTTGAAAGAAAAGATGTTTCATATACTGAATATGTGAAAACACGATTAGAAGCGATAAAAAAACATTATTTCTTACAAGGAGAAATTTTAGATTAGTAGTAAAATTCGTATATTCATCTTAAAATCAATAAGATGAATATACGTTATGCCGTCTTTTTACTTTTACTAACTACTTCTTGTGATTTTTTGTCACCACCTAAAAAAGGGAACCTTCAAGCTTTTGATACTATAGTAGATTTTACGAAAGTAGATGTTTCTCCTGCTTTTAATAGATGTAGAAGTCTTTCAGAAGAAGAAAAATCGAAGTGTTTTAGAGAAGAAATTCATGAAAGGTTTGCTAAAAGTTTACAAGAGTATTCTTTTGTAATACAAGAAGGAATAGAAGAAGAGGTACTTATTGATTTGTTAATTAATGCTGAAGGTAAATTTATATTGAAAAATATTACGGCTTCAAATAATGTTACGCAGCAACTTCCAGAGTTGGATAGTATTTTAAAATCTACTATTGAAAAATTACCGCAAATACAACCCGCAACAAAAAGAGGTATTCCTGTAGTTACGCAATATCATTTACCATTAAAAATTCAAACAAAATAAGCTTAGAGTTTTAACAATTCCTCTACAAAACTACGTTCGTTAGATAATCTCGGAACTTTGTGTTGACCACCTAGCTTACCTTTTTCTTTCATCCAATCGTAAAATAAACCTTTGCGGGCTTGATGCACTTTTGGCATTGCCAAGGTCATATTGTTATAACGTTTAGCCTCGTAGTCAGAGTTACAATTTTTTAGAGCGTTATCTAGCATTTCAGTAAAGAAGGCAAGATTTTTAGGAGGCTTTTCAAACTCTATAATCCATTCGTGTGCTCCATTTTCCTTTCCGTTCATAAAAATAGGGCCAACTGTATATTCTTTTATTTCACTATTGGTTTTATCACTGGCAGCTTTTAATGCTTCTTCAGCATTTTCAATAATTAATTCCTCTCCAAAAACGTTGATATGATGTTTGGTACGTCCAGTAATTTTTATACGATAAGGATCGGTTGAGGTAAATTTAACTGTGTCTCCAATTAAATAACGCCATAAACCACCATTGGTAGTTATTACAACAGCATAGTTTATATCTTTTTTTACTTCGGAAAGCGGAATTGCAATAGAGTTTTCACCATCGTATTGATCCATAGGAATGAACTCGTAGAAAATTCCGTAATCTAACATCAATAACATTTCTTCAGAGTTGTTTCGGTCTTGGATAGCGAAGAATCCTTCAGAAGCGTTATAGGTTTCATAGTACTTAAAATCGTCTTTCGGAATCAATTTTTTGTACTGTTCACGATATGGGTTAAAGTTGATTCCTCCGTGAAAGTACACCTCCAAATTAGGCCAAACCTCTAAGATATTATCCTTTCCAGTTTTTTCTAAAACTTTGTTTAGTAAAACTAGCATCCAAGAAGGAACTCCAACCAAACTGGTAATGTTTTCGTGAATGGTTTCGTTGATAATGGCTTCCATTTTCGTTTCCCATTCGCTCATCAATGCTGTTTCTTGTTTAGGAGCAGAGCTGAAATCTGCCCAAAAAGGCATGTTTTCAATAATAATTGCAGAAAGGTCTCCGAAATAAGAATTATTGTCTTCATATACAGCAGAGCTTCCACCTAAGCGAAGTCCTTTTCCTGTAAATAATTTAGCATCTTCATTGTTGTTGATATACAGACACAACATGTCTTTTCCTGCTTTAAAATGGCAATATTCAATAGCTTCATCACTTACAGGAATAAACTTACTTTTTGCGTTGGTAGTACCGCTAGATTTTGCAAACCAACGGATAGGTGTTGGCCAAAACAAATTTTGTTCTCCTTTTCTACAGCGTTCAATAAGTGGTTCAATACTCTCGTAACGTTGAATAGGAATGTTATTTGCAAAGTCTGAGTAATTTTTAATTGAAGCAAAGTTTTGTTGTTTTCCGAATTCAGTATTCTTAGCCGCACTCACAAGTTTGAGTAACAACTCATTTTGCACATCAATGGGGTATTTTAAAAACAACTCTACTTGATGTTTACGCTTTTTTAAGAACCAAGAAATGATTGAATTTATAAATGGAAACGTCATAGTTTAACTCTTAATTCAATTTTTTTACAGTAAGTTTGTGAAGCTAAAAGTAATAAAATTTAAGACATGCAATACCAAGGAGTTTTAAAAAAAATGCCTACCGAGAATCTAACCACTGTTCAGTATTATTTAGAGATGCCATCTGGTTATTTGAATATGAATCAGTTATTGAATAGAGAAATGTCTTTAAGCTTTGTTACTTATGAGTGTTTAAACTGTCATTTAGAAAAGAAAATTTACCGTCAAGGTTTTTGTAAGAGTTGTTTTTTTGAAATACCTACTGCTGGTGATTGGATTATGCGTCCTGAATTGAGTAAAGCGCACTTAGGAGAAGAAGATAGAGACTTAGAGTATGAGAAAAAAGTGCAGTTGCAGCCACATATTGTGTACTTGGCAAATTCAAGTAATGTAAAAGTGGGAGTAACGAGAAAACAACAAGTGCCAACTCGTTGGATTGATCAAGGAGCACATGAAGCTATTGAAATAGTTGAGGTGCCAAATCGATATTTAGCTGGAATAACAGAAGTTGCTTTAAAAGAACACGTTGCTGATAAGACCAATTGGAGAACGATGCTGAAAAATGACATTAAAGATGAAAATTTGGTGGAGTGGAGAGAGCGCTTACAAGAGTTTATTCCTGATGAAGCAAAAGAATATTATATAGCTACGAATACGGAAACAAATATTCAATTTCCTGTAGAGAAATATCCGAAAAAACCTAAGAGTTTAAACTTAGAGAAAGAAGAAAACTATACAGGTAAGTTGGTTGGAATAAAAGGACAATACCTAATTTTTGAAGATGAAACGGTTTTTAATGTTCGTGCCAATGAAGGGTTAGTTGTGAAGATTGAGTTGCTATAGTAAATCTATTTCTCGTTGAATATTTTCACGAGCAGCTTTTTCAAATTTTTGATGGAAGTATTCAGTTTTAAATATATTATCCATGGTTAAAATATGTTTTAGTGCTTTTTTTCGACCAGGATTGTAAACTAAGCTAGGATACACAGCGTACTCTTTTCGCACATTTTTATAGTATTGCTCGTATGTTTCCCAATTTGAGCCCAAAATAGCTAAGTCAGCATCGGTAAAATAATTGGTGTCAGTATCTTCTGATACTTTATGATGTTTAGTAGCTAAAATATGATTTTCACACCTTTTAATAATTTCTTTAGGTACATAGAGTAGTTGCATTCTTTCTATAGCGAATTCAGTACTCTTTTCTTCATTATTACTTTTAAGGGAATTGTAGATTACATCGTGATAGAAAAGTGTAAATAAAATGGTATTCCAAGAGCTAATTTCTGTTTTCACTTGAGATAATTGAAAAAGTAAATTTTCTAGATGAACTAAAGTGTGATAGTATCGTTTTTTGTCAGTGTGGTTTTTAACAATCTCTTCCCAAAGAGTTAGGTTCAGTACTTTGTCATCAGAATAATTAGCGGCTAAACTTAGAAAAGTATTTTTTAGCATAGGAAATAAAATAATGAGATTAAAAAACGGGGATATCCCCGTTTTTTAATTTTTTAAAGCAACTTGGTGGTTATTCATTCGTAACTCACTCAATACATTTAATGCCTCATTAATGTAAATATCTTTCTGAAGGTTTTTATGCCATGCAACACGTTTTTCTTCTAAAACAGTGTCTTTTTTAAATAAACTTAGTTCGTATGTAGGAGATTCAAATGTTAAATGAGAATCGAACTTGAAGATATCTTTATATTGTTCGCCTTCTTTAACTTTAGCTTCGCTTTCCTTTTTAAAAGTTTCGTAGTTTAATGAGTATACTCTTTCGTCTTGATTTTTCTTTAACCACTTAGCGTACTCGTTTATTTTATTAAACTTTTCATCATTCATTACACGTTGCTTGCTGTTGTAAACAACATCAGCAAAATTACTATAGGTATTGGTAGTTGTATACTTAGCTTGTTTTACTTTATCCCATGGTAAAGCACCATCTAAATCACGTTCACCAAAGTCCATATAGCTGTATCTGCTAGGTAATGAAATATCAGAATATACACCTTCAATTTGTGTAGAACCACCGTTGATTCTATAAAACTTTTGAATGGTCATTTTTAAAGCTCCTAAGTCATCAGGATATTGCTCATAAAAACGATTGATAGGTAATACGTTTTGTACGGTTCCTTTACCGTAAGTTTGTTTACCACCAATAATAACTCCACGTTTATAATCTTGCATTGCTGCAGCAAAAATTTCTGAAGCAGAAGCAGAGAATTCATTTACCATTACTACTAATGGTCCTTCCCATTGTATTTTAGAATCGGTATCATTTTTTACTAAAGGATCTTCTCCACGGTACTTTACTTGTACTATAGGCCCTTCTTTAATGAATAATCCTCCAATTTCAATGGCTGTTTTTAAAGAACCTCCACCATTATCACGTAAGTCAACAATTAAACCTTCAACATTTTCTTTCTTTAAACGCTCAATTTCTTGCTCCATGTCTTTTGCAGCATCTCTTCTGCTTAAGTCGTTGAAATCAATATAAAATCTAGGAAGGTTTATTACTCCGTATTTTTTACCGTCTTTTTCAACAATACTCGATTTTACAAAAGTTTCCTCCAGTTCTACTACATCTCTAATAATTGGAATAATTTTAATAGAACCATCAATTTTTTTCTTAACGGTTAAACGTACCTCAGTTCCTTTTTTACCTTTGATAAATTTAATAGCATCATCTAAACGCATTCCTACGATATCAAGAGGTTCTTCGTCTCCTTGAGCAACTTTTAAAATGATATCATCAGCTTCTAGTTCACCTTGTTTCCAAGCAGGCCCACCAGAAATTAACTCAACAATATGCGTGTAAATTCCTTTCTTTTGTAAACGAGCACCAATTCCCTCAAGTTTACCAGACATTTCTTGATCGAAACGTGTTTTAATATTAGGAGACATGTAAGTTGTGTGCGGATCAAAACCACTTACCACACTATTTAAGAACGTAGAGTACCAGTCAGAATTTTCCAATTCACCTATACGCATGTATAAGTCGTTCATGTTTTTTAACACTTTCTTTCTAGCTTCAACTTCTAATTCTTTAAAAGATTTCTTTTTGAAGTTTTTATCTTTTTTTGCTTTTTCGTTTTGTTGCGCATCAGCATCTTCTATATTACTTAAAATAGATAGTTTTAATTGTTTTCTCCAGTAGTCAGTTAATTCGGTTTCGTTTTTAGCATAAGGAACCTTGTCGTAATCAATATCAATTATCTCATTTTTTTTGTAGTTAAAAGGTTGTTTTAACAAAGCGCGATAATTTGCTTTTCCTGATTCCATTTTTTCAAGAAAACGATTATAAACCAGTTTGTAAAAATCAATATTAGATTCTCTTAGTTGATTATCAATTTGATATTTATATTGAGAGAATTCTTTTAAATCTTCTTGTGTAAAATAGCGTTTACTTGGATCTAAACCATCAATAAAAGTTGTATATACATGTTCAGAAAAATCATCATTCAAATCTTTTTGAACATAATGGTAACGACTTAAAATGTTTTTTAAAACATATACAATAACTCTATCTTTTTCTGGGTCATTATTAGGAAGTGTATTCGAGCTAACAGAGTTCGAAAATAATAATGTAATAGCTAAAAATGGTATAATAAACTTCGTCTTCATAAAACCTTCTATCTTTTAAATTTGTGTTGAGTAGTTTAGTTGTGTCGCTAAGCTACTAAAATAATGCCAATTTTTTAAGTTTTGTTGCTTTTTATAAAAACAACACCCCAACTTTATACTCTTGATTTTACCCTTTAGATCCTTTCAAGGATGTAATGCTACTATTTCTCTAAATATACTTAGATAATATATCTTATGTTAGATTGAAATAATAGCGCAAAAAGCCGAAATAATAAAAACGGTAAGGTAAACAATAATTCGTATCATGACGCTTGTGTTTGATTACCACAATTTTACATATAAAATAAACGAATCTGTCTTTAGAAAATGTTAAAAAAAAATCC
>NZ_JAPEHZ010000028.1 GCF_028823685.1 Tenacibaculum sp. L6
TTTTTTTAAAATTGAATTACCTAAAGTTAGGTAGTTTATTTTTTCTTACCACGTTGTTGTGCAGCTTGTTGTTCTTGAGCTTGCTTCATCGCAGCGTCTAAACGCTCACGGAATTTACTCTTTTTAACAGGCTTCTTTTTGTTTTCTTCAATTTGAGCGTGAATTTTATCTTCATCAATTACGTAGTTTTTAATAATAAACATAATTGCAATAGTTAACAAGTTAGAAATGAAATAGTATAAACTTAATCCACTTGCATAGTTGTTAAAGAAGAATAACATCATTATAGGAGAGAAGTAGATCATCCACTTCATCATTTTACTCATGTCTGGCATCCCTTCTTGTGTAGGTGCCTGCATATTAGCTTGTTGACTTTGGTTCATTTTCATATAGAAGAAAATGGCCACAGATGCTAAAATTGGGAATAAACTTACGTGATCTCCATAAAATGGAATCTTAAAAGGAAGTTGAAAAACCGTATCATAAGAAGATAAGTCAGTAGCCCATAAGAATCCTTCTTGTCTAAAATCGATATTCGTAGGGAAGAATTTAAATAAAGCAAAGAATACTGGCATTTGCATTAATGCAGGAATACAACCCGACATCATGTTAACTCCAGCTTTTCGCTGTACCGCCATTATTTCTTGCTGACGCTTCATAGCGTTTTCTTTACCTGGGTACTTTTTGTTGATTTCTTCCATTTCTGGACGAATCACCTTCATCTTTGCACTCGATAAGTACGACTTGTATAATACTGGAGACATTAGTATACGTACAACAATCGTCATTAAAATGATGATTAATCCGTAGTTGCCAATAAATCCTTTTAACATGTTAAAAACAGGGTAAAATATTGTACGGTTTAGGAAACCGAAGATTCCCCAACCTAAATCGGCAATTTCGTCAAGGCTAGTACCTTTATATGACTTTAATAAATTATAATCGGTGGGTCCGTAAAACCATTGCATGTTATAATTTAATTCTCCGTTAGTTAAAGCTAAAGGAGCTTTTAATCCGTAGGTTTTAGTATAAACGCTATCTATATCTTCCCCAGCAAAATCAACAGATTTTAGCGTAGCGTTATTTAAAGGAGTTTCTGAGGTTAATACAGAAGAGAAGAAGTGTTGTTTAAACGCAACCCAGTCAATATCATTAACCACTTCATTATCGTTCATTTGTAGGTAATCTACTTCATCATCAGCTTTGTAATAGTAGTAAGAGTACATGTTTTCGGTTTGTAAACTCTTTTCGTGTCTAAAACCTTTTAAGTTCCAATCTAAGTTGATTTCTTGAGAACTGTTGATAACATTACTCAAACCTTGTGAACGAACAGCGAAACCTACACGGTAATCACCTTCTTTCATTTCATAACGGTACTCTAAGAATTTATCTTCAGCAACTTTTAACTTCATAGAAAGTACTTGCGCCTCTCCATTTTTAGTAAGGGTAGGAGTAAATAGTAAGTCTTGAGTGTTTAAAATTCGGTTGTCAGTAGTACCGAAATTGATGTTGAACGATGCGTTTTTGTCTTTAACTAAGTATAAAGGTAACGAATCGTACGTTTTATAGTTTTTAATTAAGGCTTCAATGATTTGCCCACCTTTGTTATCTACCGTTAACTTAACAAGGTCGTTTTCAATAGTAGTACTACCTTCTTTTGTTGTTGAAGCACCATAAGCAAAGGCTCCAAACTTATTTTGTAAAGCAATTTGCTGTAACGAATCGTTTTTAAAACGGTGTTTTCAGTTAAGTTGTTCTGAACGTTTTCGGTAGCGTTAGTGGTTTGTTCTGTTTGAGTAGTGGCTTCAGGAGTTTCGTCTGGTTTTTGGGTATTCATCCACCAAAGCATAATTCCTCCTAATAAAAGCATTCCGATAAAGGAATTTAAATCAAATTTTTTTTGTTCCATTGATATATGTTAAAATGTCAACTTGTCACTTAAAGTTTTCCTAGTTGTCTGAAAAACCCGACAAAGGTAGTAAAACCCCAAAGATTATTAGAGGATTTACAATGAATAATTTTGTTAAGAATATTAGCTCAAACAGTATTCCAAATTTATTGAGAAATAAAAAATCCTGTAATTTTAGTTACAGGATTTTTGAATTTATTTTTTAGAGTGTTTTAAAGCGGCTTTGATAAAATTCACAAATAAAGGATGTGGATTTAACACCGTACTCTTATATTCTGGATGGTATTGAACACCAACAAACCATGGGTGAGAGTCAATTTCAACAATTTCTACCAATCCAGTTTTAGGATTGATACCCGCAGTTTTCATTCCTGCTGCTTCTAATTGTTCTTTATATTCGTTATTGTATTCGTATCTGTGACGGTGACGTTCACTGATTAATTCTTCTTTATATGCTTGAAAAACTTTTGAATCTTGTGTTAATTGACAGTCCCAAGCGCCTAAACGCATTGTTCCACCTTTTTCAGTAACATCTTTTTGCTCTTCCATTAAGTTAATAACAGGATGTGCAACTTTAGGATCCATTTCGGTAGAGTTAGCATCTTTTAAGTTTAATACGTTACGAGCAAACTCAATAACTGCCATTTGCATACCTAAACAAATTCCTAAAAACGGAATGTTGTTTTCACGTACATATTGTACTGCTGCAATTTTTCCTTCGATACCTCTATCACCAAATCCTGGAGCTACTAAAACACCGTCTACACCTTCTAATTGTTTTATTGCACTTTCTGGAGTTAATTCTTCAGAGTGAATCCAACGAACATTAACTTTGGTTTTATTGGCAGCACCAGCGTGAATAAATGCTTCGGTGATTGATTTATAAGAATCGTGTAACTCTACGTATTTTCCTACTAAACCAATTTCAATAGTAGAAGTAGGGTTTTTATGACGCTCTAAAAAACGGTTCCAAGCAGTTAACTTAGGTTGTTTACGAGTAGATAAACGTAATTTGTCTAAAACAACATAGTCTAATCCTTCTTTAAACATTAAGTTAGGAACATCGTAAATAGTTTCAGCATCTAACGATTGAATTACGTTTTGTTTTTTAACATTACAGAATAATGCCAGTTTACGTTTAATGTCATCAGAAATTTCATGTTCTGAACGACACACTAAAATATCAGGACTAACACCACTTTGCATTAACATTTTTACAGAGTGTTGTGTAGGTTTTGTCTTTAATTCACCAGCAGCAGCCAAATAAGGAACTAAGGTTAAGTGAACAACTACAGCATTGTCTTCTCCTAAATCCCATTGTAATTGACGAACAGCTTCAATATAAGGTAATGATTCAATATCACCCACAGTTCCTCCAATTTCAGTAATAACGATGTCAAAATCACCAGTATTTCCTAAAATTTGAACTCTGTTCTTAATTTCATCTGTAATATGAGGAATTACCTGTACGGTTTTTCCTAAAAATTCCCCTTTACGCTCTTTGTTTATTACAGATTGATAAATTCTACCAGTAGTTACGTTGTTTGCTTGTGAAGTAGGAATGTTTAAGTAACGCTCGTAGTGTCCTAAATCTAAATCGGTTTCGGCACCATCATCAGTAACATAACATTCTCCATGTTCGTATGGATTTAATGTTCCTGGATCAATATTAATATATGGATCTAATTTTTGAATAGTTACAGAGTATCCTCTTTCTTGTAATAATTTAGCTAAAGAAGCGGCTATAATTCCTTTTCCTAGTGATGAAGTTACGCCTCCAGTTACAAAAACGTATTTTGTGTTGTTCATGGTGTTGTTAGGTTTGCGCAAAAGTAAGAAGTCTGGCAATTACAGCAAATAAAAAAAGAGAAAAAAGATTGTTTAAGTTTTAGTATTTTTGCCAAACCTACTTTTTTTGAAAAAAAATAAAAATAGGGTTTGTCAGACTGAAAAACTGTTGTATATTTGCCCACGCTTTTAGCAGACGGAATTTCACAAAAAGCAAAACATTATTTAAAGAAGATATTTAAGATATACTGTAATGAGTAAAAGAACGTACCAACCATCGAAAAGAAAAAGAAGAAACAAACACGGTTTCCGCGAAAGAATGGCTTCTGCTAATGGACGTAAAGTATTAGCTAGAAGAAGAGCAAAGGGAAGAAAAAAGTTGTCTGTTTCATCTGAATCAAGACCAAAGAAATAATGATTAACTATTGTTAATATTTAAAGGCGTTACTAATAAGTATCGCCTTTTTTTATAACCAAACAATTTTTATTTTTACACCACAACACAACACGAACTAAAATGCCTAAAAGACAAGACCTTAAATCGATTTTAATTATTGGATCAGGACCAATTGTTATTGGTCAAGCATGTGAATTTGACTATTCAGGATCGCAAGCATTAAGATCGTTGAGAGAAGACGGAATTGAAACTATCTTAATTAATTCGAACCCTGCAACGATTATGACAGACCCATCAATGGCTGATCATGTATACTTGTTGCCGCTTAATACAAAATCAATTGTTCAAATTTTAAAAGAACATCCACAAATTGACGCTGTTTTACCTACAATGGGAGGGCAAACAGCCTTAAACCTTTGTATTGAAGCTGATGAAAAAGGAATTTGGAAAGATTTTGATGTAGAGATTATTGGAGTAGATATTGATGCAATTAATATTACGGAAGATAGAGATAAGTTCCGTTTATTAATGGAAGAAATAGGTGTGCCAATGGCACCTCAAGCTACAGCTACTTCATTCTTAAAAGGAAAAGAAATAGCACAAGAGTTTGGTTTTCCATTATGTATTAGAGCTTCGTTTACTTTAGGAGGTGCAGGAGCTTCTATCGTTTATAATGAAGAAGAGTTTGAAGAATTATTATCAAGAGGATTAGAGATTTCTCCAATCCATGAGGTAATGATTGATAAAGCAATGATGGGGTGGAAAGAGTACGAGTTAGAGTTATTACGTGATGATAATGATAATGTTGTAATTATCTGTTCTATTGAAAACATGGATCCTATGGGAATCCATACAGGAGACTCTATTACAGTAGCTCCAGCCATGACGCTTTCGGATAAAACATTCCAAAAAATGCGTGACATGGCAATTAAAATGATGCGTTCTATCGGTGAATTTGCAGGAGGTTGTAACGTACAATTCGCTGTTTCACCAGATGAAAAAGAAGATATCATTGCAATTGAAATCAATCCTCGTGTATCTCGTTCATCTGCATTAGCATCAAAAGCAACTGGATATCCAATTGCAAAAATCGCAGCTAAACTAGCTACAGGATATACGTTAGATGAGTTAGACAACCAAATTACAAAGTCAACTTCAGCATTATTTGAACCAACATTAGACTATGTAATCGTGAAAATTCCTCGTTGGAACTTCGATAAATTTGAAGGATCTGACAGAACATTAGGATTACAAATGAAAGCGGTTGGAGAAGTAATGGGTATTGGACGTTCGTTCCAAGAAGCGTTACACAAAGCAACACAATCGTTAGAGATTAAGCGTAACGGAATAGGAGCAGACGGTAAAAGTTATAAAGATTACAACCAAATTAAAGACAAGTTAAAATATGCTTCTTGGGATCGTGTATTTGCTATTTATGACGCTATTCAAATAGGAATGCCGTTGAGTAAAATCCACGAAATCACTAAGATTGATATGTGGTACTTACGTCAATATGAAGAGTTGTATATGTTAGAAAAAGAAATTTCTACTTATACAATTGATACACTTGATAGAGAATTGTTATTGGAAGCTAAGCAAAAAGGATATGGTGATCGTCAAATCGCTCACATGTTAGGTTGTTTAGAAAGTGAAGTGTATAAAAAACGTGAAGAGTTAAAAATAAAACGTGTTTATAAATTAGTAGATACGTGTGCTGCGGAATTCAAGGCGCAAACTCCATATTACTATTCAACGTTTGAAAGTGAAATTGAAACTGCTAACGGAGAAGTTTTAGTATCAAACGAAAGTGTGGTTTCAGACAAGAAAAAAGTTATCGTTTTAGGATCAGGACCTAACCGAATTGGACAAGGAATTGAATTTGATTATTGTTGTGTTCACGGGGTATATGCAGCAAAAGAGTGTGGTTACGAAACCATTATGATTAACTGTAACCCAGAAACAGTTTCTACTGATTTTGATACGGCTGATAAGTTATACTTCGAACCAGTTTTCTGGGAACACATCTACGATATTATCAAGCACGAGAAACCAGAAGGAGTTATCGTTCAGTTAGGAGGACAAACTGCCTTAAAATTAGCTGAGAAATTAGAACGTTATGGAATTCCAATTATCGGAACAAGCTACAAAGCATTAGACTTAGCGGAAGATAGAGGTAGTTTCTCAACATTATTAAAAGATAACAATATCCCTTATCCTGAGTTTGGAGTTGCAGAAAATGCAGACGAAGCTTTAGCGTTAGCAGATGAGTTAGATTTCCCAATCTTAGTACGTCCATCATATGTATTAGGAGGTCAAGGAATGAAGATTGTAATCAATAAAGAGGAGTTATTAGAGCATGTAGTAGATTTATTACGTAAGATTCCTAATAACAAATTATTATTAGATCACTACTTAGAAGGAGCTATAGAAGCAGAAGCAGATGCTATTTGCGACGGTGAAAATGTGTACATCATCGGGATTATGGAGCACATTGAGCCTTGTGGAATTCACTCAGGAGATTCAAATGCAACTTTACCTGCGTTTAACTTAGGAGAGTTAGTGTTAGAACAAATTAGAGAGTACACAAAAACGATTGCTTTAGCATTGGATACAGTTGGATTAATCAACATTCAGTTTGCTATTAAAGATGATAAAGTATATATCATCGAAGCTAACCCACGTGCATCTCGTACAGTTCCATTTATAGCAAAAGCATATAAAGAACCTTACGTAAACTACGCAACTAAGGTGATGTTAGGAGAGAAAAAAGTAACTGATTTTGATTTCAATCCACAATTAGAAGGATTTGCAATTAAGCAACCAGTGTTCTCTTTCAATAAATTCCCGAATGTAAATAAGAAATTAGGACCAGAGATGAAGTCGACAGGAGAAAGTATCTTATTTATTGAAAGTTTAAGAGACGATCAGTTCTACGATTTATACGCAAGACGTAAAATGTATTTGAGTAAATAATTCTTTTTAGATAAGAGAACTGAGAGAATAGAAAATAGACAAAAAATCCGAAGTAAAATTTACTTCGGATTTTTTTATAACTTAATTTTCACATTGTATTTTTCTAGATCTTCAATGTAATCTTTAGCAACAAAATTATCGCTATTAAATTCTTCTTGTCGTTTCTTTTTCATTTCTAAACGTTTTATAGCTTCTAAAAAACGACGCATTTCTTTTTCATTGTTAATAATGATTCCAGGAACAGTTACTTGTTTGTTTTCATCACTTTTAGCAACCATAGTAAAGTAAGAAGAGTTACAGTGTTTAACCTTACTAGTTTGTATGTTTTGTGATTCAACACGAATACCTACTACCATAGAGGTTCTTCCTACATAATTGATAGAAGCTTTCATAGTAACTAACTCTCCAACATCTATCGGGTTTAAAAAATCAACTGTATCTACTGATGCTGTAACACAATAGGTTCCAGAGTGTTTTGATGCACAAGCAAAAGCTATTTGATCCATTAGTTTTAAAATGTATCCACCGTGAATTTTACCACTAAAATTGGCATGAGATGGAAGCATTAGCTCAGAAATGCTAATGCGAGTGTCTTCTATATTTCTAAAAATATTATTCATTATCATTGTTTAAACCTCTAAAATGAGGAGATTGTTCTTCTTCAACATGTGTGATGAAATATTTGGTATCACCAAGCCAAAAGAACGTACCAAAACGTTCTTTGTATGTAACTTTTACATAGCGACCTTGGTATTTTTGAAGTTTATCAATAACTTCTTTTTGATTATCTTCAACTGAAAAAGCAAAAATTTGAGCACCAGAAATTCCTTGGCTAATTTCTCCTTCCCAAGTTTTTACAACTACACCTTTATAACTAATTTTTATGAGCTCTCCTGAGCGAACTCCTTCGCTATAAGGAACAAAATAAATAAAAGCATAGTATAACGCTGCGATAAGAGCAATACCAATTAAAATTAGGCCTAAAATTTTTTTCATAGTGTTTAATTGAAGAATGTATAATAACAAAAGTAAGATTTATATTTTGACTTGTAAAATGAATTGAAAGTGGTAAGTTTGTGTTGCTTCAAAAAATGATGATTATGAATTATATTTTATTTGATGGTGATGTGCGTACTGCTTTGTTACCATTTACATATACAAGACCCGTAGCAGATATAAGAGTAGGTATTTTAACCATTAGAGAAAAGTGGGAAAAATACTTGGGTTTAACAACAACCACGGTAACCGAAGAATATTTAGAAGAGAAATATCCAATGGTTGAAATGGAAGAAAATGTATTGCTAAATGCTTCTTTTTTGCCAACAAAACCTTTGGTTGAAATGGTGAAGAATTTACAAGAAAATCAAGCGATATTTAAAGGAGAAGATGTTATAGCTTTTTTTACTTCAGATAATCAAGAAGAGGTGGATTTTTCTTCTTATGAGCATATAGAGTTTGAAGATGAGATTATTCAAATTAAAAATACATGGGATATTTTTTCTTTAAATGATAAGGCTATTCGTGCTGATTTTGATTTAATTACGGATGGAAGAAAATCACAACCAATTCCAGAAACAGTTAATTGTATTAATAGAGATGATATTTTTGTAGAGAAAGGAGCAAAGTTAACTTTTGCTACTTTAAATGCTTCAACAGGTCCTATTTATATTGGTAAGAATGCTGAAATTATGGAAGGTGTTGTAGTACGCGGAGCGTTAGCAATGTGTGAACATTCAGTGTTAAAATTAGGAGCGAAAATATACGGAGCAACTACTCTTGGACCTCATAGTAAAGTAGGAGGAGAGGTGAATAATTCTGTGTTATTTGGATATTCTAATAAAGGGCATGATGGGTTTTTAGGAAATTCAGTTTTAGGAGAATGGTGTAATATCGGAGCTGATAGCAATAATTCGAATTTGAAAAACAATTATGCTGAAGTTCGTTTATGGAATTACGAAACGGGTCGTTTTGCTAAAACAGGATTACAGTTTTGTGGTTTAATGATGGGAGATCATTCAAAATGCGGAATTAACACCATGTTTAATACCGGTACTGTTGTAGGTGTTTCTGCTAATATTTTTGGTAGTGGATTTCCAAGAAACTTTGTACCATCGTTTAGTTGGGGAGGAGCATCAGGTTTTACAGAATATAAAACGAATAAAGTTTTTGAAGTAGCCGAAGTGGTGATGGAAAGACGTGGTATTGCGTTTGATGATCAAGAAAAACAGATTTTAGAACACATTTTTGAAGAAACAAAACAATATAGAAATTATTAACATCAAAGGTCTTACTTTTTAGTAGGACCTTTTTTTATTAAAAGCTAACACGAAAAACAATATTAGGTGTCATTCCTAAAGAAACTTTGTCAACTTGTTCTTGTTGGTATTCAATCTCATTATCTGAATTTATAATAGGAATAGCATTATAAGTTCTACTTAAGATATTTTTTTGGTTGTAAATGTTTAAAACAGATACTCCTAATTTACCTTTCCATTTTTCAGAAAAATTAAACGTGTAAGTCATAGAAGCGTCTAAACGATGATAATTAGGGAGTCTAAGAGCGTTAATATTGTCTGTATCTATATAAACAACCGGAAAACCATTATCGGTTACATAAAAATCTCTTAAAGCAGTATAAGGATTTCCTGTTCTGTAAATCCAACCTAAAGAAAATTCATAAGCGTTTAATGTATAGGCATGAGACCATGAAAAATAATTTGTGATATCATGATTGGCAGGAAAATACTTGTTTTCTAAATCTAAAAATTTAAACCTGTTTTTGGTGTACGAATAGTTAACCCAAGTTCTGTAATTATTAATTTTTTTATTGATTAATATATCAATACCATATATTTTACCTATTCCGTCAGAAAAATCGTTGGTCTGATCGTTATAACCGCTCGTTAGCGAGGTCATACCAGTTACTTTTTTGTAGTAAGGTTCAATATCTATTTTCCAATTGTCTTTGTTAAAAATAATTCCTGTAGAAACTTGTAAACTTTTTTGAAGAGGAATGTCATCATCATTTACCTGTGCCCAAATTTGGTTTTCCAAGTCAAATCCTAAACTAGAGGATTGGAACTCTATGATTTGACTAAGTGTTTGGTGTTTTTGCTCATAAGAAGCTTTAAAACTAAAGTTAGTATTTAATTTTTTTTCAAGGTATAATCTAGGTTCTACAACAAGCTTTTTAATTTTAGAAAAGTAGTTAAAACGTACTCCAGTATTTATATTCCAGTTATCAGAGTCGTATAGATATTCTCCAAAAATTGAATGAGTATCGTTCGAGCTTTTATCATCTTGTTGAGAGCGATATTGATTTTCTCCTTGTAGACTGTATGAGTATTTTAAATCATATTCGGCCTCTGTAGATGTGAAATCGTATCCTAAAAGGATATCTGTTTTATCGTTAAGAGAGTAGTTTACATTATACGAAAGCCCCACATCATTTAAAGTATTGCTTTTGCTCGAAAATTCAACAAGAAAATCTTCGTAGTAACTATAATTGGCATTGTAGTCTAATGTAAAAGTAGAAAAATACCCTTTTACGTTATGAGTTGTTGTTTCGCTAGTTTCCTTTTTCCAATTAGCGCTCATACCAGTATTTTTAATATTTATCTGGTCGTGGTATTTGTCTTTATAATCAGGAACTGTAAAATCATTATACATTTTATTTTTAGTGTGTAAAAAACTAAACGTTAACGATTCTTCTTCAGAAGGATTAGTGATGAATTTTGCGGTGTAATCTGAAAAATTAAACTCATTATCTCTACTAAACTTTATGTTTTTATCAATAATATAATTTTCTTGATTGTTATTATATGTTTGAAATACTCTTGTAGATAATTTATTAAAAGTAAAAGTCTTTAAAATATTAGAATATGAGCTTCGAGCGGAAAAAGATAAAGCTGTTTGCTTTGATAAAGGAACGTTAATAAAAGCATCAGTATGTGTCATATTTAAGCCAAAGCTTCCAGTAATTTTTCCAGGAATTTCTTCAGAAGTTTTTATGTCGATTACTCCAGAAACTCTATTTCCATATCTAGCACTTGTACCACTTTTAGACAGCACAACTTCTTTGGTAGTGTATGGATTAAAAGCAGAAATCATTCCGAAAAAATGGCCTAAATAGTACGTTTTTATTCCATCCCAAAGTACTAAGTTTTGATTAGGAGTCCCTCCTCTAATATATATACCCGCAGCAGTTTCATCAGGACTTTGAACTCCAGGAATAATTTTTAAGCTTTCTAAAACATCAGGTTCTGTTAACCCAGGTAATACTCCAAGTTGTTTTGGTAAAATAGAAATAGCTCCATTTTTCTTTTTGTTAATTCCAGAGGTTATATAGTTGGTAACAAGAATTTCATTAAGAAGCGTATAATTTTCTTCACTAAGAGTCGTATTTTTTGTAATATAATAGTAGCGCTCGTTTATTTTTTTTAAAACAAAGGAAGTTTGACGCTCAATTTCCCCCAAGAGATATACTAATTCACAGTTTTTTTGTGAAAATGAAAAAATATCTTTTTGAATTATTTCAGGGTTATACGAAAATTTAACCCCAAAATTAGCTTCCGTTTGTTTTAGAACGTCTAATAAAGGAGTGTCTATAAAAGAAATGTCTATCTTTTCCTGAGAAAAAATAGACATTGCTAAGCATATAAAAAGTATACTTAATTTTATATTCATTAATTATATGTCAATATAACAGTACTATTTTTTGCTAATTTATAAGAAATTTTCATAGGAGCAAAAACAGTTTGTAATGCTATATTAACATCTTCATGTGTATAAGTACCTGTAAATCGTTTTTCGGTATCTATTTTTGAAGAATCAAACTTTAAGTTGAATTGGTTTTCTAATGCTTTAATTACTTGGTGTAAGGGAACATTAGTGAAAGAACTTTCGCCTTTTAACCAAGAAGGGCTATCTGAATTAAAAGTCCATTTTTCAGCTTTTTCATTATAATTTCTGTAAGCTTTTCCTAAGGTTAAAATAGTTTCATCATTGCTTTTAGAAGTAACTTTTACTTTTCCTTCGTAGCATAGAACTTCAAAATAATTTTCAGAAGTATTAACTGTAAATTTAGTTCCTAAAACTGTAACGTTACCCTCTGAAGTGTTTACAGTAAAAGATTTACCTTTTTCAACTTCAAAAAAAGCTTTACCTTTTAAAGATAACTCTCTATTACCATCCCACTTGTATTTTTTGTAGCTAACAGTAGAGTTAGGAGAAAGATGTACCGTTGAATTATCTGGTAAAGTTATAGTTGAATGCTCTCCGTAACTTGTAGAAATATTAATTGTACTATAATTAAAGTAAAAAAAGCTAAGTAGCAAAGCTATAGTAGCAACAGCGCCGTACATCCATGTAGGAATTAATTTAACGACTTTTTTCTCTGCCTTTTTAGATTGTAACTTGTTTTGAATTTGGATAAGCGCTTCTTTCTGATTATAATCAGGAGTTTTTAACAACTGAGAAGCATCATCAATGGCTTTAAATTGATGATAAACGTCAGATTGTTGAAATTCTTCCAGCTCTTTAGAGGAAAGCTCATTGGCTATCCATCTGGCTAAAAAAGTCTCATCTTTATAATTTAATTTCATTTCCTATTATTCGTGCTATTTGTATTAAAAACAATTAAAAAACTAATTACCCTACTACAAATAGTATTTTTTATTACACTTTACCTATTTGTTCTTTTAAAGTAAGTAATGCCTTACTCATTCTTTTCTCTACAGCCTTAACAGAAACACCAACAATTTCAGCAATTTCACTGTATTTTTTCTTATCTATTCTGCTTAGTAAAAAAACTTCTCGTTGCCTTTCAGGAAGGTCAGCAATCGCTTTTTTTAATTTTTTATGAAATTCATCTTCTTCCAATATAAACTGAGGAGTTTCTATTGATGTATTATTGGTAGTATTTTGTTTTTGATATTCTAATACCACTTTTTTATGAGCCACTTCATTTAAAAAGTGATTGTTTGCCACGGTATATAAAAAGGATTTAGCCTTTTCAAAAATTACTTTAGCGCAATTGTGCCATAATTTGATATAGGCTTCCTGAACGATATCTTCAGCTTGCTGAGTATCGCCACATTTATAGTAAATATAATTTCGTAAAGTTTGTGAGTGTTTATTGAAGACTTCTTCAAAGTTTTTTTGCTCACAAACAGATTTTAAGGGTTCATTTTCCATTAGACTGACTTCCTAATCATTAACAAAAATATAAAAATGTAACGAAGAGGTTTACTAATTGTTAATATAACTTAAAAATAGGTAGTTTTTTATGCGCTTTTTCATAGTGTGGAGTTTTGGTGTAAATCCAATACAGTTGCATTTGTGGATTTTTGGCAAAACTCTCATCGGTGCTTAGCTTTTCTTCAAACTGTTTCTTAATTGTAGGGTTTTCTTGTAAAAAAGCTTCAGCAATGTCCTCAAAAACATAGGCAGAGTAACCTTCCTTTTGTTGTAAAATAGTATCGAAGAAATTCCAGTTGAAGAAAGAATCTACAGCTTCGGCTTCTAAGGTTTCTATGATATAGCGAATTCCTGTTTGATTGGTAGGAATATAAATATCTCCTTTGTTGAATTTAATTTGTTGATTTTCTGTTTTGATAACTTCAGTATTGTAATGTAAATAGTGACCTTCGTAAGCAGTGTTTCGAGTTTCAAAATTTTTGATGTGCTGTGTTTCTACTGTTAAAATAGTATTATTCTTAAAACGAGTAAATTCAATATTGTTATTTTGTAATCGCTCCACAACTTCGCGCCAACCTTGTTCTAAAATATAAGCTTTAGGTATGGTAACTTCTTTTGTTGGGATATAATTGTTGTAATATGAAATTTCTTTAGTGTAAGGCTTTGTTCTGTCATAAAATAAACGCTTTCCGTTAGTAACCTTACTATCTATAAAAATACCTTCATATCCTTTAAAATTAAGTGTAGAAGGATTCTCTTTATCAACTGTAAAAGCAATAGGATATGTTTTTTTATTGATAATTTCCTGCACAGCATTTTTACGTAATTCTTTTATCTCATTACTTTTTTCTTTGGAAAAATCTAATGTTGAAAATAGTAGTTCATAAGTTTGCTCTACACGTGTTTTATAAGGTTTAAGCATGTGTGTTTCTACCATTAAGCCCAAGGTGTTGAATAGGCTAGTGTACCCAGTAGAATATCTTGGAGAATCAAAAAATTGAGACCAACCACTTTCAGGAGTTGTTCCCCAAACATTTACATACGGGGTTATAATAATATTTTTTTGAGCTAAAGATTGTTCAATTTCAGGGCGCATTTTGGTTTCAATGAACTCTCCTAACTTTCCACCTAATTGGTTATGTTGTGTAAATAGGTGGGTAATAGCATATTGATAGTCGGCGCCATTGCTTACATGATTATCAATAAAAACATCTGGATTTACAGTGTGAAATATTTCAGCAAACGCTGCTGCATTCTTAGTATCTTGTTTAATAAAATCACGATTTAGGTCATAGTTACGCACATTTCCTCTAAAACCATATTCTTTAGGACCATTTTGATTTGCTCTAGTATGAGAGTTTCTATTTAAAGCTCCACCAATATTATACACAGGAATAACACAAATCAAAGAGTTTTTATACTTGCTTTTTAAGGAGTCATTCTGAACGATGTCTCTTAATAGTAACATTGAAGCATCTATTCCGTCAGATTCTCCAGGGTGAATTCCGTTATTGATTAAAACCCTATTTTTTGAAGAGTTCTTAATTTGATTGATGTCTGTTTTTCCATCTGTATTAAAAACAGCTAAGTGTAAAGGTTTACTAATATCGGTTGTACCAATTTCAAATAAAGAAATTTCAGAATAGGTGTCAGCCAAACCTTTGTAATAAGAAATTACCTCATTATAAGTAGGTGTTTCTGTTCCGTTTGAAGTTTCAAACAACGTAGTAAAATCTTTTGTTTCTTTTTTAGACTCTTGTTTACAAGCAACAATAATTAGTAGTAATAATACAGCTAGCTTTTTCAATGGATAATATTTTAAGTGTTTAGAGGAAGCCTAGGTAATTAAACCTTTAATTATCACCCTGCGATTAAATTCTAACAGCATCAGGAACCAGACCAGTGTAATCTCCTTCGTTACGAATTACATCACGAACAATAGAGGATGAGATATAACTCTTACCAGAAGAGGTTAGTAAGAAAACAGTTTCAATTTCTGAGAGTTTTCTATTGGTATGGGCAATTGCCTTTTCAAACTCAAAATCTGCTGGATTTCGTAAACCTCTTAAAATAAATTGAGCATTTTGCTCTATACAAAAGTTTACGGTAAGTCCGCTGTAAGTTAGTACCTTTATTTTAGGTTCATGCTTAAAAGTTTCTTCAATAAAGCGTTTACGTTCTTCTAAAGAAAACATATATTTTTTATCAGCATTTACACCAATAGCGATGATTAGTTCATCAAAAAGTGTAACACCACGTTCAATAATATCTACATGTCCTAAAGTTATTGGGTCGAAAGATCCTGGAAAAATTGCTCTTTTCATTGTTAATTAGTTGTTTAAAGCCATTTCAATAGCATTTCCAAATAATTCAGTTAAAGAAATACCAGCATGATTGGCTTGTTGTGGTAAAATACTTGCTTCTGTTAATCCAGGAACAGTATTCATTTCTAAGAAATGAGGAACGTCATTTACCAGAATATATTCAGAACGTGAAAATCCGCTCATATTTAAAATTTCGTACACACGTTTAGCAATATCATTTACGCTCTTCTCTTGAGCTTCTGTTAAACGCGCTGGAGTAATTTCTTGCGATTCTCCTTCATATTTAGCTTTATAATCAAAGAAATCATTATCAGAAACAATTTCAGTAATTGGTAATACTTTAGTTTCTCCTTTGTACTGAATTACACCCACAGAAACTTCAGTTCCATCTAAAAAACTTTCAATTAATATTTCTGAATCTTCCTCGTAGGCTTTTTCAATAGCAGGAATTAATTCTTCTTGTGTATATACTTTAGAGATTCCGAAGCTAGATCCCGCACCGTTAGGTTTTACAAAGCAAGGTAATCCTACTTTTTCAATGATAGTATCAGTGTTGATTTTATCTCCTATATTTAAATAAACGGAAGTTGCAGCCGGAATTCCATATTCTTTTAGTACACTTAATGTGTCTCGTTTATTAAAAGTTAATGCCATTTGATAGAATGGGGCAGAAGTATGTTTTAATCCGATAAGGTTAAAATATGCTAGAATTACTCCATTTTCACCAGGAGTACCATGAATGGCATTAAAAACAGCATCAAAAGTGATTTTAGTTCCGTCAATTTCAGCAGAAAAATCATGCTTATTAACAGGGTGTTCATTTTCTTCATCATCAACCAAAACCCATTTATCTTTTAAAATATGAACTCTATACGGGTTGTATTTTTCTTTATTAAGATGTTTGTAAACTACATTACCACTTTTTAAAGATATACCTACTTCTGAGGAATATCCTCCCATAATAATAGCGATGTTTTTTTTCACTTTATTTATATTTCAATTACTGTTTTGTTGTTGTTTTCTTAAAATCCCAATGTAGGATTATACAAACTTACCAAAAAAACTCGTTTAAGACTTGTTGATTTGAAAATAGTACTATTTTTACTGTACATTTGTGCGATCTTACAAAAAAATGATATGAGTAATTTAACAGAAAAGTCTGGAGGTTTATTTCAATTTATTAAAAGTAAATCTTTTTTAACAAACGTAATTATAGCAGTTGTAGCAATATTTATATTCGTATTCGGACTACAATGGTGGCTTGGAGTAACGACAAACCACAACCAAAAAATACAAGTGCCAAACTTGCACAAAATGTCTTTAGATGAAGTAACACAAAAGTTAGACGAATTGAACTTAGATTTTGTAGTGATTGATAGTGCTAGTTATAACCCTGAATATCCTAAAAAATCGATTATTGAACAAGATCCAGAAGCAGGGGATTTTGTAAAAGAAAAACGTAAAATATATTTAACATTAAATCCGTCTAAGTACAGAGATGTTGTAATACCTGATTTAAATGGACGAACAAGACGTCAAGCAACTACACATTTACGTTCTATAGGGTTTAAAGTAGGAAATAATGTTACTTGGGTACACGATATAGGAAAGGATGTAGTTCGTGGATTAAAACATAACGGACAAAAAATAGAACCAGGAACAAAATTACCAAAACAAACAACCATCGATTTAATTTTAGGAGATGGTAACGGAAACTAATTTTAATATTGATTGATGCAGGAAGAGACGACTCCAGATTTTGAGAATGATGATTTATACGAACACCATCGGTTTGTAGCTACTGATGGTCAAGTACCTTTACGAGTAGATAAGTTTTTAATGAATTTTATTGAAAATGCTACTCGAAATAAAATACAACAAGCAGCCAAAGCAGGAAATGTGCTGGTAAATGATGTTGTAGTAAAACCAAACTACAAAGTAAAACCAAAGGATGTGGTTAGAGTGGTGTTAACCTATCCACCACATGAGAATTTATTGGTTGCTGAAGATATTCCGATTGATATCGTGTATGAAGATGACGAGGTAATTGTAGTAAACAAGCCAGCAGGAATGGTGGTGCACCCAGGTCATGGAAACTATTCAGGAACGTTAGTAAATGGGTTAATTCACCATATAGAAAACTTACCTAAAAATTCGAATGAACGTCCAGGTTTGGTGCACCGTATTGATAAAGATACTAGTGGATTGTTAGTTGTTGCAAAAACTGAATATGCAATGGCACATTTATCGAAACAGTTTTTCGATAGAGCTACAGAACGTTTGTACTATGCTTTAGTTTGGGGAAATATAGAAGAAGATCAAGGTACTATAGAAGGGAACATAGGACGTAGTTTGAAAAATCGCTTACAAATGGATGTTTTTCCTGATGGAGAACACGGAAAACATGCAGTGACACATTATAAAGTTATAGAGCGATTAACGTATGTAACTTTGGTACAATGTAAGTTAGAAACGGGTAGAACACATCAAATTAGAGCGCACTTTAAACATATAGGACATACCTTATTTAACGATGAGCGTTATGGAGGTGATACAATTTTAAAAGGAACTACATTTACTAAGTATAAACAATTTGTTGAGAACTGTTTTAAGGTTTTACCAAGACAAGCGTTACATGCAAAAACGTTAGGATTTACGCATCCAACTACAGGAGAGTTTTTACAATTTAACTCTGAAATTCCTGAGGATATTGAAGCATGTTTGGCAAAATGGCGTACCTATTCTGAAAACTCTAAATTAGAAGAGTAAACCAGTAAGATTAATTATTTTTTTTCAACAAATTCTTAGGGTTGTGTTTTCTAATCTTAATTTTAACATGCTTAGAAGCTGGCATGTTACTTCCTGCTACTACATTATGAATAGATACTAATACATTAGTTTCAGGGAAATACGTAACTGTATTTTTTTCAGGAATAGGATATTCAACAATAATGAAAAGTGGAGCAATACGCTCGGTATTATTGTCATAGTTGAATAAATCTACTTTATCGCCTGCTTTAAATCCAGCTTTTTCTATATCTTTTTTATTCATAAAAATTACACGACGCTCGTTATATACTCCGCGGTAGCGATCATCTAATCCGTAAATAGTGGTGTTAAACTGATCGTGTGTTCTTACAGTAGCCATTAAATATTCATCGTCGGCAAGTGTGTTTTGAGGTAATTTAGTTATAGAAAACGGAACACGGTCACCAAATTCTTTTGTTTTAAAGCTTCCTTCACGAGCACCGTTAGGTAGGTAGAATCCACCTTTTTGTTTTACACGAACATTGTAGTTTTCAAAACCAACAATACATTTTTCAATATCATCTCTTACAGCATCATAACTGTTCATGTAACGATTCCAATCAACCACACTTTTGTTTCCTAAAGTAGCTTTTGCCATTCGACAAACGATATGAGTTTCGTTGATTAGTTTATCTGAAATTGGCTGTAACATTCCTCTTGACCATTCTACAATTCCCATTGCATTTTCGGTACTTACATGTTGTAATTCACCATTTATAATATCTGTTTCACTTCGGGAAATTGTAGGTAAAATTATAGATTCTTTACCGTGAATTAAATGGGTTCTATTAAGTTTAGTAGAAACAGAAACAGATAGGTTCAGTTGTCTTAATCCGTTTGCTGTATAGGTAGTGTCTGGAGTAGCTGATAAGAAATTTCCACCCATGCTAAAGTGTACTTTTATTTTTCCTTCATTCATTGCTTTTATGGTGTCAACCACATCATAACCGTTTTCTCTTGGTGGATTAAAACCAAAAACTTCTTCAAGTTTATCTAGTTGTTCTTGCGAAGGGTGATTATTGATCAACATTGTTCTGTTTCCTTGCACGTTACTATGTCCGCGAACAGGACAAGAACCGGCTCCAGGTTTACCGATACTTCCTTTTAAGAATAATAGGTTTAAAACTTCTTTTAAAATATCAACTCCGTTAGGTTGTTGGGTAAGTCCCATTCCCCAGCAAATAATAATTCTATTTTTATAAGCTAACATTTCTGCAGCTTTACGGATATCTTCTAATGAAACACCAGAAGCTTTTGCTAGCTCTTCAAGGTTATAGTTTTCTATTTGTTTGATTAGTTCTTCATAACCAACCGTTTTATTTTTAATAAAATCTTGATCAAAAACTTTTCCAGGGGTTTCCTTTTCAAAACATAATAGTAATTGTTCAATTGCTTTTAGAAGGGCTAAATCTCCATTGATTTTTACAGGAAGATACAAATCTGCGAGTTGAACCCCTTTTCCTAAAATACCATTTACTTTTTGAGGATCTTTAAAGCCCATTAAACCTGCTTCAGGAAGCGGATTAACAGCGATGATTTTAGCTCCGTTCTTTTTCCCTTTTTCAAGAGCACTCAACATTCGTGGTGAGTTTGTTCCAGGGTTTTGCCCGATAATTATTACAATATCAGTATCGTAAAAATCGTTTAAAGTAGCAGTTCCTTTTCCAATACCTGTTGTTTGAGCTAAGGCAAAACCAGAGGTTTCATGGCACATGTTAGAGCAATCAGGAAAGTTGTTGGTTCCGAATTCGCGAACAAAAAGTTGATAAACAAATGAAGCTTCATTACTTGTTCTTCCTGAAGTGTAAAAAGCTGCGTTATTAGGAGATTCTAATTTGTTTAAGTGTTCGGCAATTTTGCTAAAAGCATTATCCCAAGTTATAGGCTCGTAGTGGGTACCGTCTTTTGGAAGATACATAGGTTCAGAAAGGCGACCTAAGTGTCCGATTTCATAATCAGTTAATTGAGATAAATCATACACAGAATTTTGTTTGAAAAAATCTGCAGTAATTCTTTTACTAGTGGCTTCTTCAGCTAAAGCTTTGGCTCCGTTTTCACAGTATTCAGCAATAGGAGAACGTTCATCATCAGGATCAGGCCAAGCGCAACTAGGACAATCAAAACCATCAAACTGATTCATTTTAAACAAGGCTTTTCCACCTCTAACCAAAGCTTTATCGTTTATTAAGCTTTTTATAGCGTTCGTAACTCCAGGAATACCAGCAGCCCAGTCTTTTGGTTTACCAGTTCTTAGACTTAATAACTTATACGGAGGTTCAGCAGAAGCTTGTTTTTTAGGTTTATTCTCCATGATTTCTCTCTAATCTTAAGAAGATAAAGTTAAGAAAAAATAAAGGAGATTGTAGTAGGTTGAGAGATTTTGTAGTTACATTGAATAATGTAACCTATAATAGAATTAACTTTTAAGAACTACCTTTTTAAGTAGTTTCTTTTTCTTTTTTGATGCTTTTGAAAGTCGGATAAGATTGTTTATTCCAATAACAACTAAGATAGAAATACAAGCAGCTGTTCCTAATGCGCCTCCATAACCATTAAAAAAATAGGACTAACCGTATATATGAATCCGAAAACTATTCCTGCGAAAATAATTGAAATATAGTTTCGAGTAAGCTTTCCAGAGGTCATTCCAACAAAAGAAGCACCAAAAAATACCCAAGGAATTTGGTTGGTTATATCTTTTGGAAATAACTCAGGAAAAAGGAAGCATACACCAGCAACAATAAGTGTTAATAGGGCAGAGGCTCTAACTGGACCTTGTTTGTATTTTGTGCTTACTAAAAAGGTTAAAAAAGCTCCGAGTATGCTTGTTAAATATATTGTTATAGTAGTTAGCATTATGATAGAATTAACAATAATAAAGATGAGATAACAACGCTACCAAAAGCAAGAGTACCTAGTTTACCACCAACTCCATGAAACAGATTTTTTGAAAACATATAAAAGATACCAGCTATCATACCTGCAATGAGTATAAAACTATAATCGATTGCAACGTGTTTTTGTGACATTCCTACAAAACAACCACAGTACATGGCATTAGGTATATTTTGTAAAACTTTTGACTGTTTATTCAAATTGGGTAAAAAGGAAGCAATTGTTCCAATAAGTGCTGCTGCTAAAACAGAATTCAAAGGAGTAAAAAGATGCAAATAACTTGTAAGTAGCGCACCAGCGATAACAAAAATCATTACATAGAAAGGCTCAAAATCTACTTCTTTAATTTTAAAGAATTTTATGTAGGTGTAAATTATGAGTGCAGTAATAAGTGTTGTTAACGATATTACGGCAAAAACATTTTTATGTTCAAGCAATAATGCAGTAATAAATGCGAATTGAGTAAGAACTAAAAAGATGATTGAAAAAAAGTGAAAATATTTTTGTCTCAAACCTGAGTAACGCTGCTTTTAAATAGAGTTGCAAATTTACGACATATACAGCGATTTCTCAATTAATTTCCTTGAATTCTAACCCAAAGATCATTTATGAGTTCTTTGGCTTTTTCTCTGTTTCTAGGGACTTCATCAATAACCACTTTATTATCTTCTTCAATTATCTTAAAACTAAAAGCAAACTGTTGAAAATTCGGAGCTACACTAAGCAGTCCGAAGCGTAAATCATTTAAATAAATAGCATTATTTTTTTCTGAAATCGTATACCAACCTTTGGTGATTTTTATAAGTCGTTTTACAGAAACATCATCTTTATAATTATCTAACAAATGATGATTTTTAGGATAGGAGTAAAACTCAATCGGTTTGGTGTCAAAAAAAGAATAATAACCTATTAGATAAGCATCGTCAGTCTCTACATTTGCAGACCATAAAACAGTATTAAAAGGCGTAGGTTTGGTTTCTATCTCTTTATAAGTTATACCTTGTTCTTTTAAAGCATGTGAAAATTTAGTATAAGTGATTCCTTTGATAACAATAGTAATTGCCATGTAAGAACTACTAATAATCAGTCCTAAATTGTTATACTTTCTCCTTTTTGCTGTTCCTTTCCGTTGAAACATTGCCATTAACAGGAACACTAAGAAAGGTAATGTGTATAGAGGATCAATCACAAAAATGTTTTTAAAAGCCAATCGTATGTCGAGAGGCCAAAAAAGTTGAGTTCCCCAAGTGGTATGGGCATCTAGAATTGGATGCGTAATAAATCCCCAAAACATGAGTAGTGCCCATTCTTTTGTGGAGGCTTTTTTCTCATACAAGGAAATAAGCCAACCGAAAATCCACCCAAAAATGATTGCAAAAAAAACAGAATGTGTAAAACCTCTGTGTATTTCTAGAGCAGTAACAGTATCGAAAAGTTTTCCAACATATACATCTAAATCAGGAATTGTACCAGCAATAGCACCATAAAACATTGCTTTATTACCAACTTTTTTTCCTAATACAGCCTCTCCAACTGCAGCACCCAAAACAATTTGCGTAAGTGAATCCATAAAGCAAAAATACTTATAAAACTACTAGTATTTAGAGTTATAATATTTATCAATCCATTCTTTAGGATACTTTTTGTATAAGTCTTTAAGAAGTAGTTTGTTAGCTTCGGTATTAGAGAAATCTTTATAAAAACTACCGAGAGTCCACACCGTTTCTCTAGGTAAATCGGTTTTATGATACTCTAAAAGAACTTGTTTTGAAGTTTTTGAAGAATCTACCAACAACAATACCAATGCACCTGCTGTTTCAAAATTGAATTTATTAAAGAAATGAGTCATTTTTTGAGCTCTTTTTAAAAGCATAGGATTCTCTAAGAAAAGAGAAGCTTTTAACTTTCTTCGTAAACTAGGATAACTTGTATAGGAGTTAACTTTGATAACAAACTTTAAATTTTCTAAAAACTCATTATACTTTGTGTTGTATAGGTTTTCTATGTCATTTAGTGAGTTCACACCAAAGAGTAAATATACCGTACTAGGTCTTAAAACATTAATATTATATCCCTCACCAAGAGATGATAGTGTTTTTTCAATTCCTTTTAAAAAGAAGGGATAATTGTTTTCTTTTACTTTTGCGATAATTCCCAACCTAGAGGCGTGAAAATAGACATCAATTATTTTTTGCTTGTCAATTCCTTTTAGGGCTTTTGTTAATGTTGCGCTAATATCATAATGGCGAGAAGGATAAAATTGACCTTGAAATTTATGGTGTAAAGCTTCGTTTTCACTTTCGATAAAAAGATCAATAATTTTACTTGTAGTAAGTTTTCCTACGGATTGATATTTTTTTTCTTGCAATTTTATTTTTTTGTCTTTTTCCATGAATATAAATTGAGTCTAGGACTAATAAAATTATAAACTCCGTCGAAATGATAATAATCTGTTTTATAAGTGTAATTAACCGTTATAAATTTGAAGATTTTAAGCTAATTTGAAGTTGTAATCAAAACAAGGAGTTTGCTTAAAAACTCCTTGTTGAGGTAATAGATTTTTAGATTTAAAGCTGCTCGAAAGGAGTTACTTTTAAAATTTCAACTTTTTTATTTCCTTTTTTAAAAGGCCAGTCAATAATATCACCTTCTTTATAGCCAACAGTTGCTAAAGCCATATCTGAAAGGATTGAAAATTTTCTTTTTTGAAGTTTAGTTTTATTTGTAGAAACAAAAATGTATTCTTTTTCTTGTTGGTCTGAATGGTCTAAAATTAAGACTCTTCTGTTTACGGTAACTACATCCTCAGGAAGTTCTCTTCGTCTTACTTGTTTAGCGCCTTTTAGTTCTGCTAGTAAGCGGTTTTCTTCTTCAAGAGTTACTTTTTTTCTTCTAACGTGGTCTTTTATAAGATCGTATATACCTGTGGTTACTATAATATTTTTTGTCATTATTTTATAATTATTGATGAATAGAAATAAACCATCGCTAGGTATTAAAAAACACCTAGGATTTAGTTTAAATTAATTAAAACTAAAGTTTTCCCTACCTTTAAAATGGGTAGGGCTTAAATAATAAACTCTTTAGAATTTTTTAAAAATATATCATCAAGCAGGTAGCGCAAAGAAGCAATTAGCTTTTGCGCAAAGTTTTTTTGAAATGTAAATATTGCAGTCATGTATCATTTACACTTAGAGAATACAAATTTACTGCTTATTTATTGAATTAAAAAGTGGTATTCAAACTCCCTAATTTTCTTTGTTTTTAAAGAGAATGTGAGGTTGTTTAAAAAGAGATGATTTTATAAAACTGAAAACAGCTGTCTTTTTAATTAAAGGAAAATAAATTTTACTTTCCAATACAGAAATTCCCAAAAATATGGCCTAAAATATCTTTATCAACATCGTATTCACCAGTAATATTTCCTAAATGACGAAGGCATTCACGAATGTCAATAGCAAATAAATCAGAAGAAATATCTAAATCGATTCCATTTTTAACAGAGTTGATACTTTCTAAAGCTAAAGTAAGTGCTTCAAAGTGGCGAGAATTGGTAACAATCGTTTCATTATTACTCAAAGCACCAGTATTTACTAATGAAATGAGCTCTTGTTTTAATTCGTCAACTCCGATATTTTGTTTAGCAGAAAGTAGAATTAAATTGTCTATTTCTGATTGTAAAATAGATGAATCATGACAAGATAGCGTATCAATTTTATTAGCGATAACTAGCAAACGTTTGTTTGGAAAACGTTGTTGAATCGTTTCAATTTCTTCTAAAAATAAATCTTTAGAGTAGATATACTTGTTTGAATCTATTAAGAAAATTATTAATTGAGCATTTTCAGCTTTTTCGTAGGCTTTTTTTATCCCTATGTTTTCAACTATATCTTCAGTTTCTCTAATACCCGCAGTGTCAATAAAACGGAAAACAACACCATCAATAATTAGTTCATCTTCAATCGCATCACGAGTAGTACCTGCAATATCAGAAACAATTGCTCTTTCCTCATTTAAAAGTGCATTTAATAAAGTTGATTTTCCAACGTTTGGCTCTCCAATAATAGCCACAGGAATTCCATTTTTCATGGCGTTTCCAAAAGCAAAAGAATCGATTAAGCGTTTTAAAACTGATGAAATTTTAGCGACTAATTCTTTGAATTTAGTTCTATCAGCAAACTCTACATCTTCCCCAGAAAAATCAAGTTCTAATTCAATTAAAGCGGCAAAATCTAATAATTGAGCACGTAACTCTTTTAATTCATTAGTAATTCCACCTCGCATTTGCTGAATTGCCATTTGATGCGAAGCAGCGGAGTTTGAAGCAATCACGTCAGCTACAGCTTCCGCTTGCGATAAATCCATTTTACCGTTTAAAAAAGCACGCATGGTAAATTCACCGTTATCGGCCATTCGACAACCATTTCGTAAAAAAAGTTGAATAATTTCTTGCTGAATAAAGCTTGAACCGTGACAAGAAATTTCTACAACGTTTTCACCTGTATACGAATGTGGGTTCTTAAAAATAGATACTAAAACTTGATCTAAAACCGTATCATTTTCTACAATATGACCTAAATGTAATGTATGCGATTTTTGGTCGCTTAGCGACTTTTTGTGTTTAATAGATTTAAAATATGCGTCAACTATTTTTATTGAATTTTCTCCAGAAAGTCTAATAACAGCAATGGCACCAACACCTGCAGGTGTAGCTAAAGCAATAATTGTATCGTTTTGTATCATGTTACAAAATTACCTAATTATAAAAGAAGTTCATTGAAATATTTTAGTTCTGTTTTTTTCCTTTATTGCTTAAGGTAAAACCCCCTTTTTTTAATTTGGGTTTTTTGAATCTAAAAATTAACACTACTTTTATCCTAAAGTTTTTAGAACTTTAAAAACGTTAATCCCTCAAAATAATACAATTCCCAACAGTATTATTTTATTTTCCCCAAAATTTTTATTGTATACCCATTGTGTATTATTGATGTATTACATTCTTGTAATACTCAGAAATGCGTACCTCTTAATTACCCCCCCCCCACTTTAGATTAGATATACAATCTTTGATTGTTTGTATTAGTAATAATTAAAAACAAGTGATATGAAAAAAAATACTATTCAAAAATTATTGTATTTATTCTTTTTATTCAGTGGTTTAACCCTATGGTCACAAGGTTTAACTGAACTTTCAGTAATTTCTCATAGTGAAAAACCAGACTATGAAAGAGTACACATACATAAATTAAAAATTAAGAATAATAGCTCAGTAGAAAAAAGGTATCGTTTTTCTATAAATAACATACCTTGTAAAAATCAAAAGAATATAGAAACTGTATTAGAGTATTCATTACTGGATGAAAAAAAGAAACCTATTACAGGAGCATTTAAAGTACTACCTAAAAGAAGTAAAGCACTTTATTTAAAAATTACTAAACCTTACAATATCAACTTAGGAAGTTGGAATTGTGTAGAGTTTCTAGTAAATGACCTTCAAGAGCAAATGTCAATGCAAAAAGCAGCAGTCTCTAGTAAAATTATTATAAAAACATACATACCCAATCAAAGTAATGACAATTAGACTATTTAGATAAGATTGTTATTATTAAAAACTTAGAGAACATGAAAAAAATTACTAGTTTTATTCTACTTTTTATAATGGTTTTTCTAGTTGCTCAAGGAAGATTAGAAGCTCAAATAAAAAAAGGGTTTCAACCAAGATTTTCAGAAGCAGTTAAAGGAAATGTAACATTAATAGCGAATAACGTTTTATCAAGAAATAAAACAACAAGCTATACAGGAAATGATGGAAACCATGACTTTAGTAATAACGTTTTTGTTGATATAGATAACGATGCAAGTACATTCAATTCAAGTAGTGCAAATTTATCTAATCCAGAGCCAACAGTTAGTTGTTTAAGTATAAAAAAAGCATATTTATACTGGGCAGCAGCTGATAAAGAAGAGAACGATCCTTCTGATGAACCAAACTGGGATTACAATAAAATAAAATTGCAATTACCAGGAAGTTTAGGTTATACAACTATAACAGCTGATGATGTTATTTATAGAGGAAGAGACGATGTAGGTCACTTTGTTAATGACCCATATATTTGTTTTAAAGACATCACAAATGAAGTAAAAGCTTTGGCAACACCCTATGGGACTTATCAAGTAGCTAATGTTAGGGCAAAGGAAGGAAGTTTGACCTCACATGGTGGAGGAAATACAGGAACTTCTGGAGGTTGGCAAATAGTATTTGTATATGAAAGCCCCACTTTACCAGCAAAAAATATATCGCTTTTTGATGGTTACGCCCATGTTACAAGTAGTGTTAATAATTTTGAAATAGGATTTAGTGGTTTTCAAACAGTACCAACAGGAGATGTAGATGTAGATATAGTAATAGGTGCCCTAGAAGGAGATAGAGATTTATCAGGAGACAGGTTACAAATAAAAAATACTAGTAACAATTGGGTAGATTTATCATATAGTTTAAGGAGTTCAAGTAATTTTTTTAATAGTAGAATAGCTAAAAATGGAAGTAACTTTATAGATAGAAATCCAGCTAGTACTAATACTTTAGGATTTGATGCAGATGTATTTGCTCTTAATAATCCAGGAAACAGTATAATAGCTAACAATCAAACTTCTGCGACAATAAGATTAACATCAAACCAAGAAACATACGGACTCTTTTTAATAGGTTTATCTGTTGATGTTTGGAAACCAGATTTAGCACCATTAATATTATCAAGCTCAACAAATACTAGTAGTGTAGAAGACACTGTTAGTTTTTCAGTCAATATAGAAAACAATGGTAATGACAATGTAAAAGACTTAAAAATAGAAACAACAATACCTCAAGAAGTAGATTTAATAGAACCAATAACAGGGTTACCTTTTGGAGTTACTTATAGCTATAATACGACAACTAGATTATTAACCTTTAATGCTATTGATGGAATTACAGATGTTGGAGATACACCATATAGTTTAAGTTTTCAGGTGAAAGTAAAAGAACAATGTTATTTTCTAGAAGAAATGTGTTCCGATAAATTTCAAATGCAATTAGTAGCAACTTATGCAGGAGAAGAAAATAATAGTACACAAACTACTTTAAGTTCTAAATCAGTTGATTCTTGTGGTATAGGAGATAATTTACCTAATGAGATAAGTATTAACCAACCTGACGAGGCTAATTGGACAACTACAGTCGGTTCATTAGATAGAACAGTGTCTTGTGACGACGGTGCTGCCCTAGCTGCAGCACAATTACTTAAGCCAGAGGCTAGTTGTGATTTAACAATAACCAAAATACCTGGAAGTTTTGAGGCTTCAACAACTAATTGTCCTGTTATAGGAACATATACTAATACTTGGACATTTACAGATAGTTGTGGAAGAACAAGTGGACAATTTACCCAAACAATCACAGTAACAGATACTACTGCGCCAGTATTATCATCAGAGCCAGCTAATATCAGTGTAGACTGTGAATCAATACCATCAGTACCAACGATTACGGCAAGCGATAACTGTGATACAGTAGTAGACGTAGTCTTTACGGAAGTAAGCAATACAGTAGTAGATGGCTGTGGAGAGATTGTACGTAAGTGGGAAGCAACGGATAATTGTGGTAACCCAGTAAGTCATACTCAAACAATCACAGTAACAGATACTACTGCGCCAGTATTATCATCAGAGCCAGCTAATATCAGTGTAGACTGTGAATCAATACCAGTAGTACCAACGATTACGGCAAGCGATAACTGTGATACAGTAGTAGATGTACTCTTTACGGAAGTAAGCAATACAGTAGTAGATGGCTGTGGAGAGATTGTACGTAAGTGGGAAGCAACGGATAATTGTGGTAACCCAGTAAGTCATA
>NZ_JAPEHZ010000029.1 GCF_028823685.1 Tenacibaculum sp. L6
TTCTTTCTGGTTTTTATTACTAAATTTAAACAATTGCTAACTTAAGACGTGTATAATTAATGGCTGGTTCTCGCCTACTTACGAAAATCCTCGCGGATTTTCTATTCGGTTTGTATTTGCAAAGTTGAGTTCTAAACCACGCAACTACTCATAGCCGAGACCGTTGTGTGCAATGCCCAAACTAACCGCTGAAAATTTAACTGATTGAAAAACAAAATTTATAGAGTAGGAAAAATATGATGACGCTTTTTATCAAAAACATGGTTTGCAACCGCTGTATCCTAGTCATTCAAAATGAATTAGACAAATTAGGTATTGGTGTTAAAAGCATTAAATTGGGTGAGGTTATACTCGAAAAAGAACTTACTTCACATGAAAAAGAACATCTAGATAAGATTTTACTTGATTTAGGCTTCGAAATTATTGATGATAAAAAAAGTCGCATTATTGAAAAGATTAAAAACTTAATCATCAATTTGGTACACCATCAAGATAGTGAAACAAAAGTTAACTTATCTGAACTATTAAGCAACGAACTACATCACGATTATAATTACTTATCCAACCTTTTTTCTGAAGTAGAAGGTACTACTATTGAAAAGTATTTTATTGCTCAAAAAATAGAAAAGGTAAAAGAATTACTTGTTTACGATGAATTATCCTTAAGTGAAATTGCTTTCCGTTTACACTATTCAAGCGTGGCATATTTAAGCAATCAGTTTAAAAAAGTTACAGGATTAACGCCTAGTCACTTTAAAAAAATCCGTAAAGACAGAAGAAAACCATTAGACGAGGTGTAAATCTTATAAATCAATTCCAAAATTCCACAATAAATTTTCTCTAACTTAATGCCAACTTTGTATTGTACAATTAATACAGTAAAAAAATGGCAACAAATAACAATAAAGATATCATTTACCTACCTCTAGAAGGTGTGGAAAGTGAACACTGTGCTTTAATCGTTGAAAAAGGATTAGCACAGGTTGAGGGGATTGAAACCCATAAAGTAGAACTAAACAACCAAAGAGCTGCTATTACGATTACTAACGAAGAAATTCTTGCGAACGCCGTTACCGCTATAAAAGATTTGGGCTACGGTGTAACCACCGTTAAAAAAGTATTTCCAGTATTGGGTATGACTTGTGCCTCATGTGCAGGAAGTGCTGAAAGTATTGTTAGCTACGAACCAGGTGTCGTAAATGCCTCAGTAAATTTTGCTAGTGGAAATTTAACGGTAGAATATCTTCCAAACATGACTAATGCTACAAAATTGCAAAAAGCAGTACAAGGTGCGGGTTATGATTTGTTAATTGAAGAGGAAACCAAACAACAAGAAACCCTCGAAGCTATTCATGAAAAGAAGTTCAAGCAACTAAAAACCAAAACCACATGGTCGGTATTACTTTCGTTGCCTGTAGTTGTGGTTATTGGTATGTTTTTTATGAATATGCCTTATGCTAACCCTATTATGTGGGCCTTCTCTACCCCCGTATTATTATGGTTTGGAAAAGACTTTTTTATCAATGCATGGAAGCAAGCCAAACATCGTTCTGCAAACATGGACACTTTGGTCGCTTTAAGTACAGGTATAGCGTATATATTTAGTGTATTCAATATGTTATTTCCTAAGTTTTGGGAATCTAGAGGATTAGAAGCACATGTATATTTTGAGGCAGCTGCGGTTATTATCGCATTTATTCTGTTAGGAAAACTATTAGAAGAAAAAGCCAAAGGAAACACCTCATCTGCCATTAAAAAATTGATGGGGCTACAACCTAAAACGGTGGTTGTTATACAACCTGACGGAACGGAAAAGCAAACTGCTATTGAAGAAGTGAACGTAAATGATACTATTCTTGTTAAACCAGGAGAAAAAATTGCGGTAGACGGTATGGTTACCTCTGGAAGCTCGTATGTAGATGAAAGTATGTTAAGTGGTGAACCTGTTCCGGTACTAAAAGAAGAAAATGAAAAAGTATTTGCAGGAACCATCAATCAAAAAGGAAGTTTCCAATTCAAAGCCGTTAAGGTTGGTAAAGAAACCATGCTAGCTCAAATTATTAAAATGGTGCAAGATGCACAAGGTAGTAAAGCTCCTGTACAGAAATTGGTTGACAAAATTGCAGGTATTTTCGTTCCTGTGGTAATGAGTATTGCTGTTATTACATTTATTATATGGTTTATTTTAGGGGGTGATAACGGATTGGTTCAGGGATTGTTAGCTGCTATCACCGTATTGGTTATTGCATGCCCTTGTGCTTTAGGACTTGCTACTCCTACCGCTATTATGGTGGGTGTTGGTAAAGGTGCAGAAAAAGGTATTTTAATTAAAGATGCTGAAAGTCTTGAATTGGCTAAAAAAGTAAACGCTATTATTTTAGATAAAACAGGAACTATTACCGAGGGAAAACCAGAGGTTACAGGTATATCTTGGTTACAGAATAATGATACCGCTAAGAACATACTTTTAAGTATCGAGAAAAAATCTGAACATCCATTAGCAGAAGCTGTTGTAAAGTTTTTAGGAGATACTGCCACTACCCCACTAACAAATTTCGACAGTATTACGGGCAAGGGTGCTAAGGCAGATTATAACGGAGAAACCTTTTTTGTGGGTAATAAAAAGTTGTTGGCTGAAAATAAGATTACCATAGCAGACGAACTTTTAAAACAAGCAGATGAATGGAGCAAACAGGCTAAAACCGTTATTTGGTTTGCTAATAGTAAAGAAGCACTTTCTGTACTTGCTATTTCAGACAAAATAAAAGAAACCACAGTACAAGCTATTAAGGAACTACAAGCTATGGACATTGAACTATACATGCTTACAGGTGACAACGAAGCTACCGCAAAATCTATTGCAGAAGAAACAGGTATTCAACATTACAAAGCTGAAGTATTACCACAACACAAAGCTGATTTTGTAAAAGAGTTACAGCAACAAGGAAAAACCGTTGCTATGGTGGGTGATGGTATTAACGACAGTACTGCCCTAGCTACTGCTGATGTAAGTATTGCCATGGGAAAAGGTAGTGATATTGCAATGGATGTTGCTAAAATGACCATTATATCATCTGACCTAAGTAAAATACCACAAGCTATAAAGCTTTCAAAACAAACGGTAGCTACCATTAAACAAAACCTGTTTTGGGCATTTATTTACAACCTTATTGGTATTCCTATTGCTGCTGGTATTTTATATCCATTTAATGGTTTCTTATTAAACCCTATGATTGCTGGTGCAGCTATGGCTATGAGTAGTGTTAGTGTAGTTACCAATAGCTTACGTTTAAAATGGAAAAAGTAAAATCTAACTTAGTGATTAAATCTGTAAATCTCACAAATCAATCTTAAAATTGTACAACAACAAACAACGGTGTTGTGCTGAAATTTGCAGTATTCAATAACAAATAAATTTTTAATCTCATGGAAAATAATAAAGAGTTAAAATTCAAAACAAACCTTAACTGCGGAGGGTGTGTATCAAAAGTACAAGCTGATTTAGACAGTGCTGAAGGTATTTGCCATTGGAATGTAGATACTAATTTAGAGGATAAAATTCTTACCGTAAGCTCTAAAGGAATTACTGCGGATGAAGTAATTACTATTGTAAAAAGTAAAGGTTTTAAAGCTGAGCCTTTAGTATAAAAAGCAAGAATATAGTTTATTTACAAAATAGGACCCAAAGGAGAATTTAAAGTTTCTAAAACCATAAAACTATCTGTTGAAAAGAATAGATCACATTAAAAATGAACATGATTTTCATCCATAAAAAAAGAGCTCTTAAAAATTTAAGAGCTCTTTAGTCCTTTTTTTTATTTTTTTGTTTTAGGGCTTATGCTAACGCACCTAAATAACGTTCTGCATCTAACGCTGCCATACATCCTGTACCAGCTGCTGTTACTGCTTGACGGTATTCTTTATCTTGTACATCACCTGCTGCAAAAACTCCTGGTAAATTAGTTTTTGTAGACTTTCCTTTGGTGATTAAATAACCTGTTTCATCCATTTCTAACACTCCTTTAAACAATTCAGTGTTAGGTTTGTGTCCGATAGCAACAAACACTCCTGTTACAGGAATTTCTGTTTTCTCTCCTGTTTCATTGTTTACAGCACGAACACCTTCAACAACATTCTCTCCTAAAACTTCATCTATTTCAGTATTGTACATTACTGTAATATTTTCTGTTTTATTCACACGGTGTTGCATTGCCTTAGAAGCACGCATATAATCTTTACGAACTAACATAGTTACTTTACTACAAATGTTCGCTAAATACGTTGCCTCTTCAGCAGCGGTATCTCCTGCTCCTACAACCACAACTTCTTGACCTTTATAAAAGAATCCGTCACAAGTAGCACAAGCTGAAACTCCACCACCTATTAAACGTTGTTCACTCTCTAATCCTAAATATTTAGCAGTAGCTCCTGTAGAGATAATTACGGTTTGTGCTTCGATCTCTGTTGTGTCGTCTACGATTACTTTGTGAACTCCTCCTTCTTCTTCAGAAAATTCAACTTTAGTAACCATTCCAAAACGAACATCAGTTCCAAAACGCTCTGCTTGACTTTTTAAATCTTCCATCATTGCTGTACCATCAGTTCCTTTAGGGTATCCTGGAAAATTATCAACTTCAGTAGTTGTTGTCAACTGCCCTCCCATTTGCATTCCTGTGTACATAACTGGTTTCATATCTGCTCTTGCTGCATAAATTGCCGCTGTATATCCTGCAGGACCAGATCCAATAATCAAACATTTAATTTTTTCTGCCATTATCTTAAAATTTTGAAGTTACAAATGTAATTTTTTTTTACTTCTATTATCTTCTTTTAAATATATTTTAACTATCGTTTTATAAGGTCAGATTATTTGACAAAAAAATCATTTTTTTATTTGTAGTTTACTTTTTTTTTCTACATTTGCAGTCCCAATTAACACGGGGTGTAGCCTCTCGTATAACTCGAGATAAACTACACTACGAGTTTTACACTTTTCGGGGTGTAGCGTAGCCCGGTCATCGCGCCTGCTTTGGGAGCAGGAGGTCGCAGGTTCGAATCCTGCCACCCCGACAAACAAAAACCTGTTAATCTTTCGATTAACAGGATTTTTTATTTTAATATTGTTTTACTCAATCACTATTAATTTCCTTCAAAACCATAAACTTCCTATTTTATAAAATACTTCTAAAGAACCACTGTACCAAAAACAGTTAGCTTGTTTTTAGTGCATTTTCATCTACTTAGTATGTATGAATTATAATTAAAAAGTTAAACTTACTGTATTTATCAATAAAATAAGTCTGTTAAAAAACAGAAACCTTGGGATTCTCATCCCAAGGTTTATCAACTAAATCTACTAATCTAACAAACTTGCTTTCACAAGTATGTTATTCTTTTCTTAGAGCCTCTTCAAACAACTTATCTTTTAGTTGTTGGTAAGCCTCTAAATTATCTTTATAATTTTCTCGTAATCTATCATACTCTCCTAAATATGCCATATCACATTGAATGTCATCACATTCTGCAACATTAGTATAGGTAATTGAATATGGTAGCACTTTTTCGTAAAGCGCTTTGTTTAATTTTTTTCTTTCAGAGAAAAGCTCTTGTGTTCCTGTTGGAATACTTTTTTCTCCTAAAGCGTTTGCATATAAATTTAAAAGGTTATCAATCTCTTTATCTATATACTGTAATTGATCTACCCACCCTTTTAGTTCTACATGATTGTACTTGTGTACTACATCTATATCGCTATTATTAAGTGTCATAACTTTTATAGTATTTTAAATTAAGGAATTGAGGTTTTCGCTTCCTACTACTTCTTGAGTAACCTTTAAAATTTTAACTTCTTTATTTCCTCCTGGAAATTCCCAATGAACAACATCGTTTAATGCATATCCAAAAAGGGCTATTCCTATTGGAGTTAATATAGAAACCTTATCATTTTTCAGGTCTTTTTCTGTTGGCTTTACAATCTGTATCGTTTTTTCCCAAACATTACCAGAAGCTACAGTAACCGTAGTGTTTAAGCGTACTACATCATCTAACATTTCTTCTTCATCTAAAATGATTGCTGTTTTTAATTCTTCAGCAAACTTTATTAATGATTTTTGAACTTGATGACCTTCAGAATGCTCTGAAACATTCAGCAAACTTTTAATATATACGTACTCTTTTTTTTCTAAAATTAAACTTCCGTGCTTCATTTATGATACTCTTTATGGGAAAATTCCACGTTGAACATAAGCTCTTTCTATTCGTTGAATAGCTATACAATATGCAGCTTTACGCATATCAATTCCTTCTAACTTAGCGTAATCAGAAACTTTTGTATATGACTCTTTTAACTTTTTATCTAGCCTTTGAATTACTTCTTCCATATCCCATAACTCACCGTTACGGTTTTGAAGCCATTCAAAATAACTTGTAATAACCCCTCCTGAATTACATAAAATGTCTGGAATAATTGTTACTCCATTTTCTAACAAAATTTTCTCTCCTTCGACATTTGTTGGACCATTTGCTCCTTCAGCTATTAATTTAGCTTTTACTAAGTGAGCATTCTTTTCGGTTATTTGGTTTCCTAAAGCTGCTGGGATACAGATATCACAATCAAGCGCAAAGAAATCTTCTTTTTCCATAGCCTCAGACTCTGGGTAACCAACTAAACTTCCGTTATTCGCTTTTGTATAGTTGAAAAGATCTTCTACCTTAATTCCGTTAACATTCTTAATACTTCCATAAGCATCTTGAACTCCTATCATTTTAGCTCCTTCTTGCTCTAAGAAATATGCTGCCCAATATCCTACGTTTCCAAATCCTTGAACGATGAACGTTTTTCCTTCTAAAGTTTCGTTATTTCCTTCTATCCAAAATTTGATAGTTAAGAAAACACCGTAACCAGTAGCTCTATCTCTTCCTTCTAAACCACCACTACCAATTGGTTTTCCTGTAACTACGTGTTGGTTCATTGAACGGGCAGCAGGAGCTTTAGTGCTCATATACGTATCAGCCATCCACGCCATTGTTTGCGCGTTTGTATTAACATCTGGCGCAGGAATATCGTGTTCTGGTCCAATGTTATCTCCTAAAGCATACGTAAAACGTCTAGTAATACGTTCTAATTCATCTTTAGAATATTTAGAAGGATCTAATTGAATACCTCCTTTACCTCCACCGTATGGTAAGCCTGCTAATGAAGTTTTCCAAGTCATCCACATAGCTAAAGCTCTAGCTGCATCGATATCTACAGTTGGGTGGTAACGTAAACCTCCTTTATAAGGTCCTAATGCATTGTTGTGTTGTACACGGTATCCTTGAAAAATTTCAACGTCTCCGTTATCCATTTTTACAGGAAAGTTAACAATGACTTCGTTATTAGTAATACTTAATATTTTACGGATATTTGGGTGTAACCCTATTTGGTCTGATGCACTATTGAATTGCTCTAGTACATTATCAACCATACCTCTAGCATTCTTAGGCTTCGGTGGTACTTTTAACTCTTTTGTTAATGTCATCTCTTTTGTGTTTGAGTTCGATTCTCTATCTGAAATTTCACTTTTTGTATTCTTCATACATTCATAAATTTAGTAAGTCTGTTTTAAGGCTGCTAATGTAAAAAAACTGTTATTTAGTCTTTAACTTAATTCTTTTGTTTTTTACACAAATTCTACCTCTTCTTTTTCAGCGATTACTTCTTTCTGAACCTCTTCATTGCATTTTACCTCATTATATTCACTACATGACCAAACTTTTTCTTTTGATTTGGTCAATACACATGTGTCTATATACGCACACGACGGACAAATATTGAAAGGGTTTGCATTCATAAAATTGTTTCGTTTTATTTCTGTTTCATTAAAGGCAAATGATGTGCCGTTAAATGTGCCAAAAAACACAAGAACGAAAAAAGCCCTTTATTTTCAAGGGCTTGAGATCTTTAATAAAATTTATGGCAAAATTTATAGTGGGGAGTTTTTCCTCAGGCGAGTAAAAAAGTCCCAAGGAATTGACTTCTTATTCTTTAAGTTTTTCTCGTAAGGTTTTGCGATCTATTTGAAGAATTTTAGCAGCTTGGGTTTTATTATTATTAGTAGCATTTAAAACATTTTGTATGTGGCGCTTTTCCATCTCTTTTAAAGAGATTAATCCTTCTTCTGAAAAGTCTACATTGTACTTTAATGAATCTGGCAAATGCTCTACCTCTACTACTCTATCACACATTATCACAGCACGTTGTATAATGTTTTCTAATTCTCTAATATTTCCTGGCCAATCATAACGCATTAAAATAGCCAAAGCTTTCGGACTCATCTTTACAAACCTGTCTTTATACTCAACTCCGTATTTAAAAAGAAACTTTTCAGCCAACATTGAAATATCTTCTTTTCGTTCTCTTAATGGTGGTACTTCAATTTCAACTACTGTTAGTCTGTAAAACAAGTCTTCCCTGAAAGAACCTTCTTGAATCATTTCTTTCAAGTTATTATTTGTAGCTGCAATAATTCTAACATCAACTTTTTCTGCTTTTTGCGCTCCTACTTTTACTACTTCTTTTTCTTGAAGTGCTCTTAACAATTTAGCTTGTACATTTAACGAGGCATTCCCTATTTCATCTAAAAAAATAGTTCCTCCATTCGCAGCCTGAAAAAATCCTTCTCTATTTTTATCTGCTCCCGTAAAAGCACCTTTTACATATCCGAACAATTCAGACTCTAACAAGTTTTCTGGAATGGCTCCGCAGTTTACAGCTATGTAGGGTTCTTTTGAAAACTTTCCTTCATAATGTATCGCACGTGCCACCAACTCTTTTCCCGTTCCACTTTCTCCTTTGATAGAAACGGTTGCTTTGTTATTTTTAACACGATCAATGATCTGAAATATTTCATTAATTTTTTCAGAAGCTCCTATCATGTCTCCATAAAATTCTTTATGCTCCTTTTTTTGAGTAGTAGAATCTTGTGTAATTCTCGACTTTTTCAAGGCATCAACCATCGCTTCTTTTAACTCACTTTTCGTAAAAGGCTTAGTTAAATAAGCTACTACTCCAGATTTAATTGCTTCAAGAGAGTCTTGTACAGAAGGATACCCTGTTACAATAAGTTTAGGCAATTTCGGATAATGTTCAGAAACAAACTTTACAAGTTCAAAACCATCAACCTCAGGCATTTTTAAATCGGTAATCAATAAATCTATTGATGTATCTCTTAAAATTGCTACTGCTTCTTTGACAGAAACCGCTTTATAGGTATGGTAGTTCCAAGATTGTAAATGCCTGTGCAACAATTCTAAAATATGAACATCATCATCTACTATCAGTATATTTTCTTTTTTTAGTTGCATTTCTTCTATTTTGGTAACCTTACTTCAAAGATAGCACCTTTTTCGCTGCCATTTTTCGCTGTTATCGTTCCTTTATGACTCGATACAATTCCGTGCACAACACTTAGCCCTAAACCAGTACCTTCTCCTGTCGGTTTGGTGGTAAAGAAAGGCTGAAATACTTTTTCGAGAGCTTCTGCCGTAAGTCCTTTTCCTTCATCAGAAATTCTAAGAACTACTTCATTATCCGTTTGAAAAGTTTCGATTATAACTAATCCGTTTTTAGGAGAAAAATAAATTGCATTAATCGTAAGATTGAAAATTATTTGTGTTAGCTGCACGGTATCAGCCCTCAACAACAACTCTTCATCTTCAACTTTTACAATATACTTTACCTCGTGTTTTCTAAATGTTGCGTCTAATAAATCTATAGCGCTTTTTATACTAGGAACAATGTTTACTTGCTTCATTTCATTAGGCATTTCGCAAGCAAAGTACATTAACTTTTTAACCACCTCTCTTGAAAAAATAGCACTTTGAATAATTTTTTCTACATCTTGAAGTGCCTTGTTATTTTCTTTTAAATCTGCCTTTAATAATTCTGAAAAACCTAAAATATTAGCTAACGGAGTATTCAATTCATGAGCTATACCTGCAGTTAATTCTCCCAAAATAGACAATCGATCTGCGTGCTCCATCTTACGCCTCATAGACAATTCATTCTTCTTTATTTCTATTCGCTCTAAAAGTCCGCCTATTTTTATAGCTACCGAATCAAACAACTCTTGTTCTTCTTTTAGATATAGATTTTCTTTAAATTCTTTTCCCTTTATATATGCCTTTATATTACCTTTTGATAAATTAAATACGGGAATATCACTTGAAATAATACAAATACTATTTTTTATCGATTTATTTTCTATTATATTTCCTTCTATTTCAATAACTACTTCGGTGTTTTTAGGAAATTGAAGCGCCTTTTTTAAACTATAGGCAATTGCTTTTAAAGTAACATCTATCTGCTCAAGATCTGCATTTATTATTAAAGAAGTCACCTTGTAAAGGCATGTTAGCTCTTTAATACGTTCTTGTAATTCTGCTTCGGTGTTGCTTGATACTTTCATCAATTTAATACGATTTTGTTACAGTGAAGATAACTGAAATAATAACAGCATAAAAATACAAAATAACTCTCCTTTGCTCACTTTCCTCCTAAAAAACTCCTACAGCATATATTCTCTTTTATGCTTTACCTATTTTACGTAAATTCGTGTTTATGGAATTACTTTTTTTAGGATTGGCAGGAGGTGCTATTATATCCTATTACATTTTTAATAAGTTTACAACAGTTAAAAGAAAAAATTTAACTGAAAAACAATCGGTGGTACTGTTAGATAAGATTAAAAAAGTATCTAAACTAATTACTGTTGAAGGAGAATTTGCTGAGATTTATCATCACGAAAACACCAAAGAAAAGTTTTTAGGATTAGTTTCTAGTAAGAAGAAAGCCATTATTTTAATCAATGCCAAAGTGCATATTGGTTTTGATTTTAGAAAAATTAAAATGCATACAGATACGAAGAAAAAGGTATTGGTTCTTTCTGAATTCCCTCAGCCAGAAGTGTTTTCAATAGAACCTAATTTACGTTTTTATGATATTCAAAACGGATTACTTAACAAGTTTAGTTCAGAAGATTTAACCGAAGTAAACAAAGAAGCAAGAGAACATATTCTTCAAAAAATTCCTGAAAGTAACCTAATGCAAACCGCCAATAAAGAAGCTTTAGAAGCCGTTACTTTAATGCAAAACTTGGTTGAAACCATTGGATGGAAACTAGATTATTCTGCTTTAGAAATTTCTGAAACCACTCAAAAGTATATTGAATAATGAATATTGAAGAATTACGCAATTACTGTATCAATAAAAAAGGAGTGACAGAACACTTCCCTTTTGATGAAGTTACGTTGGTTTTTAAAGTAATGGGAAAAATGTATGCTTTGGTTGGTTTAGATAGCTGGGAACAAGGTGAGACAAAAGTCAACTTAAAATGTGATCCTGAATGGTCAGAAGAATTACGTGCAGAATATGAAAGTATCAATCCAGGATTTCACATGAGTAAAGTACATTGGAATACGGTTACTTTAAACCATGATGTTTCTGATTCTTTCGCTTTTGAACTGATTGATCATTCTTATGATCTTGTCGTAAAAGGATTAACTAAAAAATTACAAGAAGAATTAAAATCGATGTAATAAATATGCTTAAATCTGAACTTAGAAAACTATACAAACAGAAAAGAAACGATCTTACCGAAACGGAAAAAGAACAGCTACATAAAAGTATTTATCAGCAAATTTTTGAACTAAAGACAGATACAATTAGCAATGTTCATTTGTTTTTATCCATGCGAAAATTCAACGAGATTGATACTTTACCAATTATCAATTTCTTTAGAGAAAAAGGAAAAAGAATTATTGTAAGTCGCTGTAATTTTGAAAACGATACACTTTCTCATTTTTATTTTGATGAAGACACTAAATTAAATCTCAACAAATTTGGTGTTCCTGAACCTGTTAATGCAGAAGAAGTTGCTGTAAAAAATATCGATTTGGTTTTCGTTCCTATGCTCATTTCTGACGAAGATCACTACCGAGTTGGCTACGGAAAAGGCTTTTATGACCGATTTTTATCAGAATGTAGAGAAGATACCCAAACCATCGGACTTAACTTCTTCCCTCCTATTAAAAAAATAGAAGACACGCACGAGTTTGACGTTCCGTTAGATTTTGTAATATATCCAAAATAAAAAATCCCGCTAAGTGCGGGATTTTTTATTTTTATATACGAATGATTATCCATTCATAGAAATTAAGAACTCTTCGTTGTTTAACGATCTCTTAATTCTATCTTGAATAAATTCCATTGCCTCAATTGGGTTCATATCAGCTAAGTATTTACGCAACACCCACATACGTTGTACTGTTTTATCATCTAATAATAAATCATCACGACGTGTGCTCGACTTGATTAAGTCAATTGCAGGGTAAATTCTACGGTTAGCAATATTACGATCTAATTGTAACTCCATGTTACCAGTTCCTTTGAATTCTTCAAAGATTACCTCATCCATTTTAGAACCAGTTTCGGTAAGTGCCGTAGCAATAATGGTTAATGAACCACCATTTTCAATATTACGTGCCGCTCCAAAGAAACGTTTTGGTTTGTGTAAAGCGTTCGCGTCAATACCCCCTGATAAAATCTTTCCAGATGCTGGTGCTACCGTGTTATAAGCTCTCGCTAAACGCGTTATCGAATCTAACAAAATCACCACATCATGACCGCATTCAACTAAACGTTTTGCTTTTTCTAATACAATATTTGCTACACGTACATGTTTCTCAGCTGGCTCGTCAAACGTAGACGCAACTACTTCTCCACGAACACTACGTTGCATATCGGTAACCTCTTCAGGACGCTCATCAATTAATAAAACAATTTGGTATACCTCTGGATGATTTGCTGCAATTGCATTTGCAACATCCTTTAATAACATTGTTTTACCCGTTTTAGGTTGTGCTACAATCATACCACGTTGTCCTTTTCCTATCGGAGAGAACAAATCGATAATTCTTGTAGAAAATGAACTTCCTTTTTCTGCTAAATTGAACTTTTCATCAGCAAAAAGTGGCGTTAAATGCTCAAAAGAAACTCTATCTCTAACAATATTCGGGTTTAATCCATTGATTTTTGATACTCTAATTAAAGGAAAGTATTTTTCTCCTTCTTTTGGAGGACGTACATTACCGCGAACCGTATCTCCTGTTTTTAAACCGAATAATTTAATTTGAGATTGTGACACATAAATATCATCTGGTGATGATAAATAGTTATAGTCTGAAGAACGTAAGAAACCATATCCGTCAGGCATCATTTCTAAAACACCTTCACTTTCAATAATACCGTCAAACTCAAAATCAGGGTCACGATACTTATTCCCACTTTTATGGTGTTGTTTTGAAGTATTTTGATTTTGGTTCTGATTCTTGTTATTTTTATTACCTCTATTTTGGTTTTTATTTTGCTGTTTGTTTTGAGGCTGTTGCTGTTTTTTATCTTCAGTCGCTTGCTGATTTTGCTTTTTCTCTTCAGATTTATTGGCAACATTTTGAACAGTTTCCGCTTTTCCTACTGCTTCTTTAGCTTCTGGTTTAGTTACGGGTTTGCTGTCTTGTTCTTGCTGTTGTGAAGTGTTTGCTGGGGTTTCTGCTTTAGCTATTCTTTTCCTTTTTGGCTTTTCTGCCTTCGGTTTAGCTTCATTAACACTTGCTTCTGCTTGCGCATCTATAATTTTGTATACTAAATCTAACTTTTTTAACTGACTAAATTTAGTCAGCCCTATAGTTTTGGCTATAACTTGTAAATCAGCTAATTTTTTAGTCTTTAATTCCGAAATATCGAACATTCGTTGAATAATTAAGTTACTTAAAATTCTTTGTGAAAGAATTATTTTTTTATTAAGTTTCGTTTTGATTGCTAATTATATAGGGGCTATATAATAATTTTGTGCGGTTACATACAAGGCAAATATATACAAATAATTTAACTTCTAATATTTCTTTTTAAAAAAAGAAGTATTACATTTGCTTCCCGATAAAAAATTATGATACAAAGAATACAATCTATATATCTTTTAGTTGCAGGAATTATCTCTGGAGGATTGACTTTTTTGGTAAATCTTTGGGCGACTCAAACAAGTCCCACTATTCATGTTATAGACTTATTTTCTAGTAATTCTTTTTTAGAAAAGATGGTTCCTGTATCTTTTTTTATCTCAGCATTAGTATCAATTGTAGCTATTTTTCTATTTAAAAATCGTCAATTACAATTTGTACTAAACCGCTTAAACATATTGATAAACCTTTTTTTATTAGGAATATTGATTTATTTATCACAAACATTATCTGGAGAAGCTTCGGTTTCTGAGAAAGGTATTGGGATGTTCTTTCCTATCATTGTTATTTTGCTTTTATTTTTAGCAAATAAGGCCATTAAGAAGGATGAAGATCTTGTAAAATCTGTTGATAGATTACGATAAGCCTAACATCTTAGTATATTTAGTGCGAAAAAAAACCGAGATTTACATCTCGGTTTTTTATTTTTGAAAAACCCTGTATTTACTTGACTTCTAAACACAAATGTTAAAGAAATGTTAAAAAAAACTCAGGGTTATCCCTAATTTCTAAATGTAACAATTAGGGATACTGTGTATTGCACACACTAGTTTTATACTATAGATTTGTAACTGTAAACGACCATGAATTACAAGATTAAAGTTCACATAGCAGATGACCACAAGATATTAATTGACGGTGTCATTGCTTTATTAAATACTGAAGATGACATTGAAGTTGAAGGATACTCTTTAACAGGAAGGCAAGTTATTAATTGGTCCTCAAACAATACAGCCGATGTATTAGTTTTAGACATTAACATGCCTGAAATGGATGGTATAGAAGTTTTAAAAACGTTTAGAAAACGTAATACACAAATTAAAACTATTATACTTTCTAGTTTAAGTGACCCTAAACTTGTGCAAGAAATGATTGCATTAGGAGCTAACGGTTTTGTAGACAAAAGTAGCGCTAATGAACAGATTATTGATGCCATTAAAGTTGTACACAACGGCATACAGTACATTAGCGAAGACATTAAAGAAAAACTATTAGACCTTTATACATCTGACCTTAAAGAAACTATTGAACCTCAATTTTTACATGGAGATTTAACCGAGCGGGAAATTGCTGTATTAAAATTAATTGCGGAAGGAAAAAGTTCTTATGAGATTGCCGATAAATTAAATGTTAGCTTAAAAACAGTAGAAACATATAGAAGTAATTTATATAAAAAATTAAAAGTAAAAAACGTAGTAGGTTTAGCGATGTATGCTGTGAGAAACAAAATAGTGTAAAGATATTATCAACCCTTCAATTTTCTTTAGTCCCCCAGATTAAGAAGCCCCCCGAGTCTATACATTATCATACATCGTTTAACAACTACACAAAAAAAAGTAGCGATGTACGCGTTATTAAACATAGTATAGAAAACCCCTTCATTTTGTTTTCTTTATCCCCCTAAGAGGTATTAGTCCCCCGTCTCTTAATATCTATCCTAAGTACATCGCTATTTTATAAAATATTAATATAAAATAGTGTAATTTATAAATTTAGTCATGAAAAAAATCACTCCTTATTTCCTAGCTTTAAGCTTAAGTATCTTATTTGCTTCTTGTTCTTCTAACGAAACAGAAGCTATTGAAAGCAATCCAGAAAACTTATTACAATCGTATACTCTTAAAAGAGATGCTACGGGCGCTTACTCTATCGATTTTAACACTACGAACAATACAGATGTAACCACAGTTACCAATGTAGACAATTCAAAAGAGATCATCTTAGCTGAAGTTTCTCAAAAAACAGCTACTAAACATTCTAACGATTTCTCTATTGAAAATGATCATTTAAAAATTGGGTTTTTAGAAGCCAATAGAGGAACAACAACTAAAATATATGTTGAAGATGACAATATTACCTTTGCAAAAGGAGTTACCGAGTTTTTAAGTACGTACAGCATTACAGCAAACGAAGACGGAACATACACGTTAAACTTTACTATAAATGATAATGTAGCCACAGATTTTAACTACAACGAAGAAATTGAAACTTATGAAGTACATTTATCAAACGGTACCTCAACTCAGAAAACATTTTCAAGAGAACTAAAAATGCAACCTGATTCAAATGTATTAAAATTAGATTTTGTAAACCATAAGTACTCAAGTAGAACTGAAGAAGCAATAGATACAGAGAGAAAACCGAAATCTATAATTGTCGGAGATACAGTTATTTAATATTTTTTTATGAATAAAACGTTTTTCCTTATTGTTATTACTAGTATAATCTCAAACTTTACTTTTTCAGCATATAGTCAGGAAAAGAATGAAAAACTTTTTAACGAATACAAAAAAGCTGAAGAATTATTTAAGAAAAAGAAATATTCTATTTCTCTCGAAAAGAGCTTAGATCTTTTTTCAAAAATAACTCCATCAGATCAACCAAATTTATACTTTAAAACATCCTTCTTAATTGGGGATGTTTTTAGAGAAATTAATGACCATAATAAAGCTATTCTTTATTACAAGAAAACCTTGTCTATATATAATTCATTACGCCCTTTCAATGATAAAGAAAACCTCTCTAATAACAACTTAGCCAGTAGAAATAACCTGAACAAACTTCTTTTAAGAATTGGAAGTGAATTTCACATAATTAAACAAAAAGATAGTGCAATTAAATATTATAAAGAAATACTAGCTAGTAATTCTTTTAACCAACAAGATATAACTGCAAAGGCAAGCTCCTACACAAACCTATCAAACATATACAGAGAAGATTCTATTTATGATTTGGCGAAAGAATATTCTTTTGAAGCTGTTAAAATATACAAGAAAGCTAATAAAAAAGTGTTAGAAGCTGCTGCTCTTGGTAATTTAGCTAGCATTTATTTAGAGCAGAAGGATTATGAAAAAGCTAAAAAAATTTATCTGGAAAGTCTTGATTTAATAAAAATGGATTCCAGTAGTAGAGCTACGAGATACAAAGAGTTTCTTTACTTTAATTTAGCTTATACATTATATCTACAAAAAGACTACAGAGCCTATGATTATCAAGAAAAATCTTATAACATTAAAGATGACTTAAAAGATGTTGAAATAAGAAGAATTGTAGATGAAATTTACACTAGACATGAACTAAATTTAGAAAAAGAAAAAACAGCTTTAGTTGAAGAACAACGCAAGTTAGAAGAAGCACAAGAAGCTAAAACCTCATTGCTTTTTGGAGCTTTAAGCTTCTTAGTGTTAATTGTTTCAGGAGTAATTATCTATAACTTTAAGTTACGTCAAAAAAACCTTCATCTTAAACTATCTGAAAGTAAACTGATTCAGCAACAAAGTATTGAAAAATTAAAATCTGAAGCGCAAATAAAAATATTAAACGCTACTATTGACGGAAAAGAAACCGAACGTAAACTCATAGCCGAAATATTGCATGATAATGTTAGTGCTTTACTCTCTTCTGCAAACATGCATTTAACAGCAACGAAAAAACAATTTAACGGCGATACTCCTCAAGAAATTGATAAAACTCAAGCAATTATTTCTGAGGCTTCACAAAAAGTAAGAGACTTATCTCACAACTTGGTTTCTTCAATTTTATTAAAATTCGGATTAGAGTACGCTATTAAAGATGTAACTAAAAAATACTCCAACAGCGAACTTAAATTTGATGTTTCTGCCCAAAACATTAATAGATATAATCAAGAATTCGAGATAAAAATTTTTAACGTTATTCAAGAGCTTATTAATAACATTTTAAAGCATAGCAAGGCGCAACATGCCGAAATAAAACTGAAAGAGGAAGAGGATCAACTAACCGTTCTCGTTAAAGATGATGGGGTAGGTTTTTCTACCTCGTCTTCTTCTTTTTCAGATGGCATTGGCTTAAATCAAATTGAAGCTAGAATTCAAATGATGAATGGTAAATTAAATATCGATTCTCAAAAAAACATTGGAACTTCAATTTATATTTCTGTTCCTATTTTAAAAGAACAAAAAGATGTTAAACTAACCTCTGTTAGCTAGTTCTATAATTTCCATATTCTTTATTTCTCCTTTATCTATCTCAAACCGAAGCATTGTTCTAACTTTATGGAAACCATGTTTACCTGCAGCTCCAGGGTTTAAGTGAAGTAAGTTCAATTTTTTATCATACTGAACTTTCAAAATATGTGAATGTCCGCAAATAAATAATTTAGGAGGGTTTTTACTAAGCTCTTCTCTAACTCGTTGATTGTATTTATTCGGATATCCACCAATATGAGTAATCCAAACCGACACTCCTTCCACAGAAAATTTAATATCTAACGGAAATTCTGCTCTCGCCTTGTTATCATCAATATTTCCATAAACTGCTCTTAGTGGCTTTATTTCTTTTATCGAATCGGTAACATGTAAATCACCAATATCACCAGCATGCCAAACTTCATCCGCTTGCTTTACAAATTTTAAAATTTGATCATCAATAAAACTATGGGTATCAGAAAGGAGTAGAATTTTCTTCATTAAAGCAAAACTAATGAATTATAAACTAAAAAAAATCCATAATTAAACATTATGGATTCTTTAAAATAAGGGGTAATTAATGAAAGGGGAATTCACTATTATTTCAATATGAAACTGAAGGGGGACTTCTTTGTTTTATACTTTTTCAAAGGCAGCAAAAATAACATATACCCCTTAACAATCTGTTTACATATGTTAATAAAACTCAAAACGTATTATTTAAGTTACTCTTTACAACATTTCATTTTAGAATTTCATAATTTAGCTCTTTAAAATTTTTACATTTTTGAGGTACTTTATCGAATTAGCATATAACGGGAAAAATTATCATGGCTGGCAAGTACAACCACACGCAATTTCGGTTCAAGAAGTCATTAACAAAGCTATTAGCACAATTTTACGACAAGAAATTAACATTGTTGGTGCTGGTAGAACAGATGCAGGTGTACATGCTTCGCAAATGTTTGCTCATTTTGATGTTGAATTACCTTTAAGTGATAATTTCACCTACAAACTCAATGCTATTTTACCCGATGATGTGGTAATATTTAACACGACATTGGTTCATAACGATGCTCATGCTCGTTTTGATGCTAATAGTAGAAGTTATGAATATAAAATATGGTTAGGTAGAAATCCGTTTTTATTAGAAACTAGCTGGCAATTGCATCATCAACAATTAAATATTGAGTTGATGAATACAGCTGCTGCTATTTTATATGAATATGAAGATTTTGAGTGTTTTTCGAAAGTAAAAACAGACGTTAACACTTTTAATTGTACAATAACCAATGCTGAATGGGTTATGAAAGGGAATGAACTTACTTTTCATATTAGCGCTAATCGTTTTTTAAGAAATATGGTTCGCGCCATAGTAGGTACTCTAATTGATGTTGGTCTTGAAAAAATTACTATTGATGATTTTAAAAAAATTATTGAAAGTAAAAACAGAAGTAACGCTGGAGTTTCAGTTCCGGCAAAAGGTTTATTTTTAACAGCAGTAACATACGACTACATATAGTGAGTAAAACAACAGGAAAAGCATTCGATATTAAAATTTTTGCAAGACTAATGAGTTTTGCAAAAAAGTACCGCCTACGTTTTATCGTAGCTGCGGCTTCTACAATTTTATTAGCAGGATTTGCAGTCCTTACCCCTGTAATTTTAATGACTGCAATCGATGATTTCACCACTACTAAAGACGCTACAAGACTATTGTATTTTACGATAGCTATGGTGGTTGTTTTATTAGTTCAGGTACTATTTCAATTTAGTTTTATTTATAATGCAAACTGGGTAGGTCAACATGTTATCAGAGATATAAGAGCTAAAACGTTTAGGAAAATTCTAGAATTTAAAATGAGTTATTTTGATAACTCTTCAGTAGGTAAACTCGTAACTCGTGTAGTTTCAGATATAGAAACCATTTCAAACTTTTTTACTCAAGGAGTTTTTATGATAGTAAGCGATATTTTATTAATGCTTATTGTTATAGCTGTAATGTTTTATAAAAACTGGCAACTTGCTTTAATTGCGCTTGCTACCTTACCTGTACTAATTTATGCTACAAAACTATTTCAAATAGCTATAAAATCTACTTTCCAAGACGTACGTAATCAAGTAGCAAACCTTAACAGTTTTGTACAAGAAAGAGTTACAGGAATGAAAATCGTTCAGCTTTTTAATAGAGAACGAATTGAGTATAAAAACTTTATTGACATTAACAACAAACACAAAAAAGCACATATAAAAACGGTTTGGTACTACTCTATCTTCTTCCCTATTGCAGAAATACTTTCTTCAATAGCTATCGGATTAATTGTTTGGTATGGTGGATTACAAGTGATTGAAGATAGTGCTGTTAGTTTAGGTGCTATTATCGGTTTTATAAAAATGGCTCAAATGCTTTTTAGACCGTTACGACAAATAGCAGACAAATTCAATCAATTACAAATGGGAATTGTTGCTGGTGAACGTGTTTTCAACGTAATTGACACAAATAGTTCAATAGACAAAAACGGAACTATTATAGCAGAAAACATTGAAGGAAACATCAGTTTTAAGGATGTACATTTTAGCTATATAAAAGGAGAAGAGATTTTAAAAGGAATAAGTTTTAATGTAGAAAAAGGGCAAACCGTAGCTATTGTTGGTGCTACAGGTGCAGGAAAATCAACCATCATAAACCTTATTAGTCGATTTTATGAAATTGATAGTGGACTTATTGCTATTGATAACATTCCTGTTCAAGATTATGAGATCTCTTCTTTACGACAAAAAGTAGCTGTAGTATTACAAGATGTCTTTTTGTTTTCAGATACTATTTTAAATAACATTACGCTACGAAACGAAAACATCTCTTTAGATCAAGTTCAAAAAGCTGCCAAACAAATAGGTATTCATGATTTTATTATTAGTTTACCTAACAACTACCACTATAACGTAAAAGAACGTGGAGGTATGCTTTCTTCTGGTCAACGTCAACTAATTGCTTTTTTACGTGCTTACGTTAGCAATCCCAGTATCTTAATTTTAGACGAAGCTACCTCTTCTGTAGATGCTCATTCAGAACAAATGATTCAATACGCCACAGATGAAATCACAAAAAACAGAACTTCAATAGTAATTGCCCACCGCTTAGCAACCATTAAAAAGGCTGATATTATTATAGTTATGGACAAAGGTCGTATTGTTGAAAAAGGTAATCATACAGAATTGTTAAAAAAACATGAGGGTTATTATAAGAATTTGTACGAAAAACAGTTTAATAGTGAGACTGTGCTATAAATAAATTTGTTTACATCAATCAAAATAGTACATTTGTTATTCAATCTAAAACTAAAAAATCAATAAACGATGAAAAAAGTAATTTTATCAGTATTTGTAGTTGGTGCTTTATTAGCTACCTCTTGTAAAAACACTAAAGAAGAAGCTAAAGACGCTGCTACTGATGCTGTTGAAGCTGTAGAAAACGCTACTGAAGAAGCTACTGACGCTGCTACTAAAGCAGTAGAAGAAACTAAAGAAGCTGCTGGTGAGGCTGCTGAAGCAACAGAAGAAGCTGTTGAATCAGTAAAATCTGCAATTGAAGGTATCGAAATTCCTCAGTTTGAAGACCCTAAAGTAGGTGAGTATTTACAAACTTACTCTCAATACGCTAAAGATTATATCGAAGCTAAAGGAGATGTTGTTAAAAATACTGAATTAGCTAAAAAAGGTGTTGAATTAGCTACTCAAGCTAAAGACATCGTTGCTAACTTAGACGAAGCTGCTGCTGAAAAATTCAATAGCGTTATGACTGCTATTCAATCTAAAATGGCTCCTGCTCAATAATTTTTTTGACACGGAATACAATAAAAATAAAGGCTCACAAATTGTGAGCCTTTTTATTTATGCCATTACATCTTTTTCTAATTTTTTATGAAGTTCTTCGAGTGATTTATACAAAACAAATTCTCCGTCTTTTATATATGAAATCTCTCCTGTTTCTTCAGAAACCAATAAACAAATCGCATCTGTTTTTTCGGTAACACCAATAGCAGCACGATGACGTAAGCCAAAACGTGCTGGAATTTTTGTACTGTCAGAAACTGGTAAAATCACACGAGTAGCTACAATATAATTATCTCTTATAATTGTTGCTCCATCATGTAACGGACTGTTTTTGTAAAAAATACTTTCAATAATAGCTTCATTTACCAAAGCATTCATTTTATCTCCTGTATTCACTAAAAAATCAAGATTATTGGTTTTCTCTATTACTAATAATGCCCCTGTTTGGGTTCTAGATAAATTAGCACAAGCCTTTAAAATCGTATCTATATCTATTTCTGAATGAATTTCAGACTTCAAAAATTTGAGCTGATTTAAAAATCCTCTTTTAGCAGAGAAATTGGTAGTTCCTATCATTAATAAAAACTTCCTAATTTCTTGCTGAAATACAATAATCAATGCAATAACCCCTCCTGAAAGCAAATACCCCAAAATACCGCTTAGCATTTCCATATTAAGCGCTTGTGTAACTTTCCATATTAAAAAGATAAAGGCAATACCTATGACAATATTTATTGCTACCGTTCCTTTTAACAGTTTATAGATGTAGAACAGCAAAACTGCTACTAAAAAAATATCCAGTACATCCAAAAACGAAAAATCGATAAAATCTAGGTTCATTAATTTTCTTGAAGTTTTTACTATTTAAAATGATCTAAACAAGTAAATGTAAGCATTTTATTACAACTGATTTACAATCGTTACCGCTTCAACCGCTTCTTTTACGTCATGTACTCGTAAAATATGCGTTCCGTTTAACAAAGCAATAGTGTTGGCTACCGTAGTTGCATTTAAGGCTTCTTGAGCCGAAGTCCCCAATAACTTATACAACATTGATTTCCTTGAAACTCCTGTTAAAATAGGAGCATCTAAGCTTTTAAACAATGATAAGTTTTTAAGTAACTCGTAATTTTGGTCAACTGTTTTTCCAAAACCAAAACCAACATCAATAATCACGTCATTAACTTTTAGTTGACGAAGTTTAAAAAGCTGCTCTGCAAAAAAAGAAATTACTTCAGTAACCACATTTTCATACTGCGGGTTTTGTTGCATGTTCTGCGGAGTTCCTTGCATGTGCATCATAATATATGGCACTTGCAATTTTGCTACCGTTTCAAACATATTAGCATCCATCTTTCCACCAGAAATATCATTGATGATGGCTGCGCCAGCGTTGATAGACTCCTCTACCACTCTACTCCTAAAAGAATCAATTGAAATAAGTATTTCAGGAAAATTTTTTGCCAACAACTCAACCACAGGAAGCATTCTTTGCAGCTCTTCTTCTTCAGAAATATGCTTCGCTCCTGATCTTGAAGAATATGCCCCAACATCAATAAAAGTCGCTCCTTCATTCAACATCTTTTCTGTTTGAGCTAAAAAATCATGTTCGTTTTTATATTTTCCTCCATCAAAAAAAGAATCAGGGGTTACATTTAAAATCCCCATAACCTTAGGCGTGGTAAGATCTAGTAAGGTTCCTTTACAATTAATCGTCATTACACTAAATTTCCAAGTAAAAATAAATGAAAAGCTTGTAATATTTACTATTTTTGGTCGAATACTTTTAAATAAGAAAAATGCAAGACACCTCAAAACAGTATGATGCTGTAGTTGAAGAATGTAAAAATTTATTTACCAAGAAAATGAGCGATTATGGTAGTGCTTGGAGAATCTTAAGACTCCCATCACTAACCGATCAAATATTTATCAAAGCACAACGCATTCGTCAATTACAAGAAAATACTGAACGAAAAGTTGATGAAGGAGAAAAATCAGAGTTTATTGGTATTATCAACTATTCAGTAATGGCATTAATTCAAATAGAATTAGGAGTTGTTGAACAACCTGATTTAACTACTGAACAAGCCACTGAATTATACAACAAACACATAAAAATCACCAAAGAGTTAATGGAAAATAAAAACCATGACTACGGTGAAGCGTGGAGAGATATGAGAGTTTCATCGTTAACCGATTTAATTCTACAAAAACTACTTCGCGTAAAACAAATTGAAGACAATCAAGGTAAAACTTTAGTTTCTGAAGGAATTGATGCTAATTATCAAGATATGATTAATTATGCTATTTTTGCCATGATTCACCTTTCTGAATTAGAAAATTAACCTAAAACAACCCCTAATATGATTTTAAAATTGTTAACTCATATTTCAAGAGTACTTGTAGGACTTCTTTTTATTTACTCTGGATTTGTAAAATTGGTAGACCCTATCGGTTCTCAATACAAGTTTGAAGAATATTTTAGTGCTGGTGTACTAAACTTAGAGTTCTTAATACCTTTTGCGTTACCTTTTTCTATTCTTTTAATTGTTACTGAATTGGTTTTAGGTATTATGCTTTTAGTAGGATACAAAGCAAAATTTACTGTTTGGAGTTTATTTGGTATTAACCTTATCTTCTTATTTTTAACTTGGTACTCGTACACTTACAACAAAGTTACCGATTGCGGTTGTTTTGGAGACGCTTTAAAACTTACACCAAAAGAAACATTTTATAAAAATGTGGTGTTTATGGTATTTATTGTAATCCTAATTTTAGGCGTTAAACACATTAAACCTTTCATTTCTAGCAAAATTGCTTCTGTAACAACTTTTGCTTCAATTTTTGTATCACTTTTGGTAACCTATTACGTATTACAACACTTACCAATCATCGACTTTAGAGCCTACTCAGTAGGAACTGATATTGCTGAAGGTATGAAATACAAAGAAGGAAGTGACGACATTCCTCCTATTCACGATTTTATGATTGAAACTGACGAAGGCGACAAACTAGAAGAAATGCTAGCTAAAGAAAAAGCCATGTTGGTTGTTATGTATAATTTTGATAAAACTGAAGAAGAAGGAATTTCAAAAGTTTCAGAAGTTGCAAAACAAGCTAGCGAACAAGGTTATGAAATTTATGTACTAACTGCTTCTTACATTGAAGACTTAGCAGCTACCCAACAAAAATATAAACTACCGTACACTTTCGGATTCTGCGATGAAACCGCTTTAAAAACTGTTATCAGAGCCAACCCAGGTATTGTTACCGTTAAAAATGGAATAATTGCTGGAAAGTGGAACTGGACAGATGCTGACGACGTAGAACTATAAACAATTATATAATTTATATATAAGTAAAACCTCACAAGTTTGTGAGGTTTTCTTATTTTAGCACATACAGAAAGCTGATTAGAGATACTTTAAAAGTTTCTCTAACAAGTTAAAATCAAGCTTTAATCTAGAAATATTCTTTGTGAAACAACTTTTATTAGTCTTTATCGGCGGCGGAATAGGTAGTGTATTGCGATACATTATCGGAAAAACGTTAAACAGCTCACAAACAGGAATTCCTTACGGAACATTTACTGCTAATATTTTAGGTAGCTTGCTTATCGGAATTATTTTAGGTTTAGCCGCCAAGAACCAAGCATTAACTCAAAACCACACGTTGTTATTAGCTACTGGTTTTTGTGGTGGTTTCACCACTTTTTCAACCTTTGCTTACGAAAACCATGTCTTTTTAAAAGCAGGTGATTTTAGCAGTTTTGCCCTATACACTATCGCTAGTTTCATTATTGGTTTTTTAGCGGTTTTTGCAGGAATTTTCTTAGTAGACTACCTTTGGAATAATCCGCAAAACATTTAAACTGTAAAGGACAATCTAAAGAGACCCTCTCAATAATAAAATAAAATACATATAACAAATGAACGAACTTATACAATATACCTCAGCAGGCAATCATGTATTAATCACAATTACCAACGGAAAAGCCAACGCAATTTCTCACGAAGTAATTGACGCTTTAAATATCGCTTTTGATAACGCTGAAAAAGAAGAAAAACCAGTAATCTTAACTGGTCAACCAGGAATTTTTTCTGCGGGTTATGATTTAAAAAGCATGACTCAATCTGCCAAATCTGCTTTAGATTTAGTTACCAAAGGATCGCAATTATCGCACAGAATGTTATCTTTTCCTTATCCTATAATTGCTGCTTGTTCAGGGCATGCTGTTGCTAAAGGCGCATTTTTATTGCTATCTGCAGATTACAGATTAGGTATTGAAGGAGATTTTAAAATTGGACTAAACGAAGTTATGATTGGTATGACCATGCATAATGCAGGTATTGAGATTGCAAAAGCTCGTCTTGCTCCTATTTATTTTGAGAGAAGCGTAAGTTGTTCAGAAATATACAATCCGAAAGAAGCTATTACTGCTGGCTTTTTAGATAAAGTTGTTCCACAAGAACACCTATTACCTACAGCTTTTAAAATTGCTGAAATGTTTACCAAACTAAACAAAAAAGCACACACAGAAACAAAATTAAAGGTTAGAAAACCTTATTTAGATTCATTAGCCAAAGCTATTGAACAAGACAGTAAAGAAGGATTAACTCCTCCTTCAAAATAAAAAAATCCTGCTCTTGCAGGATTTTTTTCTTAAGGTTTTTTATAAGCCATTACTCCAGCTTTTATTTCTGTATCTAAAGAGTTTTCTTGAGGAGGAATAGGACACGAATAACGATCGCTATACGCACAATACGGATTATATGCTTTATTAAAATCAATTGTAACTGTTCCGTTTGGTTGTATATCTGTAGTGTACACATCTATATAACGTCCACCTTGATAAGACGTTTTACCATTCGTGTTATCTAAAAATGGCAAAAACAAATGATTAATATATTCAGGATCAGGATTTACATCTTGATAAATAGCTAACTCAAAATCTTTTCCTTCAATAGAAAAAGACAAAATTCCATATTTTCTATACAACACTACCCTATCTGTTGTTGTTGGAAAATTAAAAACAGGGGCATCTGGCAGTAATGCTATTTTGGCATTTACAGTGTATTTTTCATCAATAGGAAAGAAATCTAACCCTTTAAATTCCTTTAATCCCTTTTTTGTTAAAGGCGATTTTGACGCATCTTTAAATTTGGTATTCATTTCTATCTGAAAATCAGATTCTCCTAAAACCGTTCTTTTCCTTTCGGTTTTACAAGACAAAAACCCAACGACAAGTAACAATATCACTGTTTTTTTCATATTTCCCTTTATTTTTCGGTATTCAACAAAAATACTATATTCTTAGTAAAACAAGGCGATTCCTTAAAGAATCATTAAATGATATATCAAAAACTGTTAATTTTCTACTAATAACTTGACATAACAATATAAAATCACTACATTTATATTTATAGATATATGTCTATAGTTGATGTAGGGGATTTTTCACCGACAATAAAAAAAACTTATAAGCACATAAGGTAAATTGATAATTTTACCTATAGTAAACATAAAGTTTCCTCTAAATTTGTCGCCCCAGTTATTTTAGGGGTTAATTTTTTTAACCAAATCAATTACCAGACAAAACCTAAAAGAAAATTTTAAATTAAAATTGGTAGATTTTATGAAATCAGAATTAATCAATAAGGCAGAAGAGTTTGAAAACAGAAAATTCAAATTTGTAACTACTAGCGATCGAATTTTAGCCGCTAGAGAAGCAAAAGCTCTAATTTTAGAGATTAACGAGGTATACAAAAAAACAAAAGACACTACGTTAATGGACGTCATGAAACGTTTAACAGCTGTAAAACAACGTATTGAAAAACGTTTAAAAGGAAAACCTTTAACTGCCTAAACAATAAATAATTTTTAAGCACGTTAACAATAATATACATAAGAATAGTAGTTTGATTAACTACAGCTCTCATTATAATATTTATTCTTGATAAAGTTCTAAGTAAATTTACTTAGAACTTTTCTTTTTAAATATATTTGTACTTATCGGGATGTAGCTTAGTCCGGTTAAAGTGCTGGTCTGGGGGACCAGAGATCGGTGGTTCGAATCCACTCATCCCGACTTCTATCATTTATATATTTTTCAGACTAAAAAAAACTAATCAAGTAATTGACTTGGCAAATAGCCTAACTTCTTTTTAAATGCTACGGTAAAATGCTGTGGATTTTTATAACCAACTTCGTAGGAAGCTTGCGCAACCGTATAATTGTTATTTACAATTAACTCTTTAGCTTTTTCTAACCTTAACGAGGTTATATATTTAAAAACAGTTACCCCATAAAATTGCTTAAAAGCACTTTTGAATTTAGAAGTGTTAAAACCAGCCAAAACAGAGAGTTTTTCAATTGTTAAATCTTTATGTAGATTGTTTTGAATATAGTTTTCTATTTTAACTAGCACTTTTTTATCCTCTTCTCTAACCTTATTAATTGCACTTTTTAAATTTGATGACTGAAGTGCTAGCAATACTATTTCAGTCAACTTAACTTCCAAGTACGATTTGCGCGCCACACCTTTGAAGGAACAATTAATAAACTCATTAACAACATCTCTTAACTTGTTAT
>NZ_JAPEHZ010000002.1 GCF_028823685.1 Tenacibaculum sp. L6
ACTCTCACACCTCACGGCACTAGATCCTAAGTCTAGCGTGTCTACCAATTCCACCACGCCCGCGTACTTTTGAAATTGTGGATGCAAATATAAACAATACTTGCAAACTACCAAGAACAAGTATACTATTTTTCTTATTTTTGAAGTTCATTAATATTCAACACATGCAAAACGTAAAAGATTACATAGCTCAACATAAAGATCGATTTATTAATGAGCTTATCGATTTATTAAAAATTCCATCAGTAAGTGCAGATCCAGCTTACAATCAAGATGTTTTAAATACTGCTGATGCTGTAAAAGAAAGCTTAGAAAAAGCAGGATGTGATAAAGTAGAAATTTGCGAAACTCCTGGATACCCTATTGTTTATGGAGAAAAAATAATTGACCCTAACTTACCAACGGTTTTAGTATACGGTCATTACGATGTGCAGCCTGCTGACCCAATCGATTTATGGACTTCCCCTCCTTTCGAGCCTATGATTAAAAAAACAGACATTCACCCTGAAGGAGCCATTTTTGCTCGCGGTGCTTGTGATGACAAAGGACAAATGTACATGCATGTTAAAGCATTAGAATACATGACCCATACAGGAAACTTACCTTGTAACGTAAAGTTTATGATTGAAGGTGAAGAAGAAGTAGGTTCAGAAAGCTTAGCATGGTTCGTTCCAAGAAATAAAGAAAAATTAGCAAATGATGTAATTTTAATTTCTGACACAGGAATGATTGCTAACGACATTCCTTCAATCACCACTGGTTTACGTGGATTAAGTTATGTAGAAGTTGAGGTTACAGGTCCTAATCGTGATTTACACTCTGGCTTATACGGAGGTGCAGTTGCAAATCCAATTAATATTTTAACACAAATGATTGCTTCATTACACGATGAAAACAATCATATTACCATTCCTGGTTTTTACGATAAAGTAGAAGAATTATCTCGTGAAGAACGTGATGAAATGGCTAAAGCACCTTTCTCTTTAGAAGAATACAAAGCTGCTTTAGATATTGATGATGTGCATGGAGAAGCTGGTTATACTACGAACGAACGTAACTCTATTCGCCCTACCCTTGATGTAAACGGAATTTGGGGAGGATATACTGGTGAAGGTGCAAAAACTGTAATTGCTTCAAAAGCTTATGCAAAAATTTCGATGCGTTTAGTACCAGGACAAGAATGGGAAGAAGTTACAGAATTATTCAAAAAGCATTTTGAAAGTATCGCTCCTAAATCAGTAAAAGTAGAAGTAAAACCTCATCATGGAGGACAAGGATATGTAACTCCTATTGACAATATTGGTTACCAAGCTGCTAGTAAAGCATATCAAGAAACCTTCGGGGTTACTCCTATTCCACAACGTAGCGGAGGAAGTATTCCTATCGTAGCTTTATTTGAGCAAGAATTAAAGAGTAAAACTATTTTAATGGGATTCGGATTGAATTCTGATGCAATTCACTCACCTAACGAACATTTCGGGGTGTGGAATTACTTAAAAGGAATTGAAACCATTCCATATTTCTATCAGTATTTTACTGAGTTATCTAAATAACAACACTAAAAAAGTCATTACAGCTGTAATGACTTTTTTTTATAAAGATATATACCAAGTGGTTCTAAACCATAAAGAGTTTTTCTTCGGTGTATCTAGTAATTTTCCTAAACGATAATCAAGACCAAACTCTAGCTTGTCTTTTTTTGAAAGTTGATAGCCTAAATATGGCGATAATCTCACTTCTAAATCCTCTTCATTAAACTGCCACAAATATTCATTTGACAATTTTACATACCATTCTTTAACATCTACTTTATCTCCTGACAATGCTTTTTCTAACGAGGCTCGATAACGAGTTCTGTATTGAGGTTTTTCACCCGATTCAAAAAATTGTTCAAATCCGAAGCGATGCCCTAATTTAAGTGCATCAAAACTTTGTACTAAATTAAAATGCTGAACTGTACGATGAATAATATCATCATCTTTAAATCGGAGAATATATCCTATATTAAAAGATTTATTCACATCTGATTTTATAGAAAAAATACTAGAAATATCTACCAAACTATGAGAGAAAGCGAATTCATCTTCATAAAAAATCTCCCTAGCCTCTATACTATTTACCCATTTTGTAGTGGATGATGTTTTTGCTGATACCACTACTTTTGGCAACCACCCTGATGTAAAACTTGTTTGTCCTTTAACCGACACCACAAACAATACAAGCACTAAAAATACAAGTTCTTTTTTCATTAGAATTCTAAATTTAATGAGTTAGATGGAGCAAACTTTAATTGTTTTATAATTGTTCCGTCAGCTTTGATTAACACTTCATATAAACTTGTAGACCCCTCTTTTCTCCCCTTAAGCACTATTTCATAAAGCACATCCGTTTTGTTTTCTTTATCACCACGGATTAAACCCAACAATGTTTCCTCATCAGATTTCCATTGAACCTGAATTTTTCTAATTGTAAATTTTTCAAACTCCTTTTTCAATGAGTTTTCTATACTTTTCCTAACAGATGATTCAATCTCCGTCCACTTAATCTTCTTTTCAACATCTAGCACATTGCCTTTCACATCAAATTCTACACTATACTTATAATTCTTTTTATAAGATTTAGCTTCAATAGCTTTTCCATCTTGGCTTTCTTCCATGTACCATTTTACTTTTTTATCAAACTCACATTGTTTAATAAAATCTTGTGCTTTTTGCGGAACTTCTTCTGCCGAAATTCTAAACTCACGCTCAAACTTTTCTTGAGAAAACCCCGAAAACACACAGAATAATAGAAGTGCTGTTATAAATTTCATACTTTTATTTTTTTCTTCAAAATAACAAATATTTACCTGTTACTTAGATAAGTAATTTATTAATTCTTTATTAAAAACAACACTCTACACTTGTAGAATTAAAAATTATTTCTACATTTGTAGAGTTAATTCTAATTTTGTAGAAATGCAGTTGTCAAAAACCGAAGAACAAGTAATGCAATATTTATGGAAGCTAAAAACAGCTTTTATGAAAGATATTTTAGCCGAGTTTCCTGAACCGAAACCAGCAACAACAACAGTTGCTACCTTATTAAAAAGGATGAAAGACAAAGGTTTTGTAGACTATAAGTTATATGGAAAATCAAGAGAATATTTTCCTGTGGTTAAGAAATCAGATTATTTTTCTAAGCACGTAAACGGGTTGATTAAAAACTTTTTTAACAATTCGGCAAGTCAATTTGCTTCGTTTTTTACTGAAAAAACAGATTTATCGGTTTCAGAATTAGAAGATTTAAAAAAGATCATTGATCAGCAAATTAAAAAGCAACAATAATGGTAACGTATTTAATCAAATCAGGAATTTGTTTAGCCTTGTTGCTTGCCTTTTATCATTTGGTATTAGAGCGAGAAAAAATGCATCGATTCAACCGATTTTATCTGTTAGGAAGCGTATTGTTTTCATTTTTAGCTCCATTTTATAAAATATATATTGAAGTTGCTCCGCAAGCTTCCGAAGTATTTGTTCCGATAATTGTAGACAGCAACATAACTACTGAGGTTGTAACTCCTCAAATTGAAGAAGTAAACTACACACAATATCTAATCTTTGCTTATGTAATAATTTCTTTGATTCTTTTGATTCGTTTTATAAAAAATCTAGTGAGCATTTATCTTAAAATTAAACACCATCAAAAAATTAAAAAGGAAAAAGCTACGCTTGTTTTAGTTAACGATGTTATTAGTCCTCACACTTTTTGGAACTATATTTTTATCAATAAAGAAGAATACAATTCAAATAAAATAGAAACCGAACTTTACACACACGAATTAACACACGCCCTACAAAAACACACTTTTGATGTCTTGCTCATTGAGTTTTTACAAGTGATGTTTTGGATTAATCCGACATTTATATTCCTTAAAAAAGCTATTAAGTTAAATCACGAATTTTTAGCAGATAACGAGGTAATTACAACACATAAAAATACAACCGAGTATCAATATTTACTATTAAATAGAGCTGCTTGGAACAACGAATATTACTTGGCCAGTAATTTGAATTATTTATTAACTAAAAAAAGATTACTAATGATGACAAAACAAAGTTCTCGTACCAAAATCTTACTAAAAAAACTGGCGGTAATACCCGTATTAGCAGGATTTACACTACTTTTTGCTGAAAGAGTAGAAGCCTATGAAAACAATAATGAGTTTTTAGACTCTGAAATTACTCAAAGTGAGTTACCCAAAAAACAAATACTTAATGATTCATCCTTGTTAGAAGATATTAAAAACAAGCTTAATCAGGCAAATTCTCTGAAAATGAGCATTTCGGAAAAGAAAGATACTTTTAATATTAAGCTACCCAATGGAGAATACTTAAAAGTTTGGGAAGATAGAGTTGCTGACTACAATAAACTAAACAAAGAATATGAGGAACTTAGAAATCAAAAACCTCATTATATTAAAAGTTCTGAAGAAAGACAAAAGCTATTAAATGACTTGTTTTCTAAATTAGGCTCTTTATATTTTAACCTATCAAAAACTGATAAAACAAAAGTAAAGAGACCTATACATCCACATAGTCCTTACGTTAGATTAAAAAAAGATGGTGAAGTTTATTACAAATTAAAAAATGAATTAACTAAAGAAGATAAAAAGTTACTTCCACCTCCTCCTCCAGCTAGTAATAAAACAAAGTACACATCAGTAAAAAGTGACTCAATACCAGAGCTAAAAAGAATAGTTAACAGAAAAAATGGAACGTTGACTTATACCACAAAAGACGGTAATGTTATTTCTAAAAAATTCTCTGAATTAACTGAGGAAGAAAAGAAAATGATTCCACCACCTCCCCCACCAACTAGATTGAAACAAAAAGCTTTGTCTAATAAATTATTTCAAGATTTAAAAAACGCTAAAAAGTATGCCGTTTGGATTGACGGAAAAGCAGTTGACAACAATGTTTTAAACAATTATAAAAACACCGACTTTTATAACTACTCAGGAAGTTTTGTACATAAAAATGCAAGGAGCAAACGTTTCCCTCAAGAACATCAGTATCAGTTAAACACAAAAGAATATATACAAAAAATAAAAGAGCAACTTCCACCACCTCCTCCGCCTGCAAAAAATAAAAAAAATGTTAACTCCCAAAAAAAATCTGGCTGGATAGTAGATAATGAAGCACACGAGATTAGCATCTCGAATAAATTAAATGAAAAGCTTAATATATTTGATATAATTAGTCATGATAAAATTTTAAATAATTATACTACTAAAAGATATTTTTTAAACAACAAAGAAGTTACAGAGCAACATCTTAAAAAAACAGACTACTTGATTTTAGAAACTACAAGGATGAAAAAGATAAGTGATAAAGAAATTAATGTATACATAACCACAAAAAAATAATTCTGTTAAAAGCCTCTTAAAAGAGGCTTTTTTTGTAACAAAACCTTAAACCACTCGTTATTAACTTATAAGCTTACCCTATGTTAAAACGATTTTTCCTTCTTTGTTCGGGGGCAGATTTAGTCTTGCTTGAAAAATGTGCCAACGGAGAGCAAAATAAATATGCGGGTATTGGTGCTACCGTTTTCTTCACTGCTTTAATGGCTTCCATTGCTTCTACCTATGCTTTATTTACAGTTTTTGACAATATTTATACAGCTATTTTCTTCGGAATTATTTGGGGACTGCTCATTTTTAATTTAGATAGATTTATTGTTTCTACCATAAAAAAAAGTGAATCTAAACGAAAAGAACTTATACAGGTGCTTCCAAGATTATTGTTAGCAATGATTATTGCTGTAGTAATTTCTAAACCTTTGGAATTAAAAATTTTCGAAAAGGAAATCAACCAAGTGTTGCTGACTGAAAAAAATCAGATGACATTAGATAACAAAACTCAAATTGCACAACAATTTACTCCTGAAATCGAGAAAATCAATACTGAAATCACTTCTTTAAAAAACGAGATTACCACCAAAGAACAAGAAGTCAATACACTTTATGAAACCTACATTGCCGAAGCTGAAGGAAGAAAGGGAACTAAACTTCTTGGCAAAGGCCCTGTTTATAAAGAGAAAAGAGACAAACACGATGCTGCTCTTGCCGAATTGAATCTGTTAAAAACTAAAAACACTAACAAGATTCAGCAGAAAGAAGCTACCATAGCCAGTTTACTGGAAAATCAGAAATTGAAAGAAACACAAACCCAACCTATCATTTCTAATTTTGATGGATTAATGGCTCGCGTTAATGCTTTAAACAAATTACCTTGGCTACCTTCCTTCTTTATATTCTTGTTGTTTTTAGCAATTGAGACCGCCCCTATTTTTGCGAAACTTATCAGTTCAAAAAGTGAATACGATTATAAGCTAGAAAACCATGAATCTCAAGTAAAAACTTGGATTCAACAACAAGTTCATCAAAGAGAGGCTATTCTACAAACTGACATAGACCTCAACAATAAAGTCTATTCCGGTTTAAAAACTGAGGAAGAGCTGTACAACTACAAACAAAAAATGGCTCGTAACTTAATGAAACTACAAGCCGATTCATTTTATAAAAATCAACAAGAAACTTTATAAAAACTACAATTTTTATATTCTATTTTTTTATATTTTAGTTTTTTAGAAAACAAAATGAATTAATTGCATGAAAACCAATAAACTCACTATTTTTTTAATAGTGTTAATGCTATGTAGTACTATTTTTTCTCAAGAAGAACAAAATCTCTCTTCTCTTTTCATTTCAAAAGAACTAAAAGAAAATGCTAACGCTGTAGTACGATTAAACGAATTAGTCATAACAGTAGAAGCCGTAGATCAACTTACAATTAAACAAAAAAGGATTGTTACTGTTCTTAATAAACTAGGTAAAGATCATATTGATGCCTATAAACATTATAATAATGATACTAAAATTACTCGTTTATCTGCTATTATTTATGATGCTTTAGGAAATAAAGTGAAGAAATATTCTAAAAACGACTTTCAAGATGTTAGTGCTATTGATGGAGGTACTCTATATTCAGACTCTAGAGTTAAATTTTTAGAACATACCCCAACATCATATCCTTATACTGTCGTTTTTGAATCAGAAGAAAAAAATTCTTCAACAGGTTTTATCCCCAAATGGTTTCCTATTGAAAATTATTATTTAGCTACAGAAAAAAGCGTTTATATTATAAACAATCCTCAAAACATTCCATTTAGAAAAAGAGAAAAAAACTTCAATGGTTTTTCTATTAAAAACTCTTCTACAGACACTAATTTAAATTACGTACTGACAAACCAACAAGCTATTAAACCTGAATATTATACTTTAAATTTTGAAGAGTTTGTCCCTAACTTAACTATCGCTTTAAATCAATTTTCTTTAAAGAACATAAAAGGTAAGGCTAGTAACTGGAAGGAGTTTGGAAAATGGCGCTATGAATATTTGAAAAACGGAAATGATATTGTTTCTGAATCAATTAAATCTGAAGTTAATAATATTACTAAAGGAATAAAAGATCCAATACTTAAAGCTAAAGCTATTTATTCTTATATGCAAAACAGAACACGATACATTAGTGTTCAAGAAGGAATTGGTGGGTGGAAACCGATTCCCGCAAATAAAGTTCATGAGTTAGGGTATGGTGATTGTAAAGGGTTGACCAATTACACTAAAGCTCTTTTAGACGCCGTTGGTGTTGAGTCACACTACTCTGTTGTTTGGGCTGGAAGTGCAAAGAAAAATGTTTACAGCGATTTTTCTTCTATGCAGGGTAATCATGTTATTTTAAACATCCCTAATAATGGAAATGATATTTGGTTAGAATGTACCAGTCAAACTATGCCTTTTGGTTTTTTGGGAGATTTTACTGACGATAGAGATGTGCTTGTAATAACCCCTGAAGGCGGGGTCATTAAAAGAACATCTGCTTATATTAATAAAGATAATTTACAGGTAACCAAAGCCTCTATTAAGTTATTACCTGAAGGAAGTATTTCAGCTCAACTTGAAAGAAAATCATACGGAACTCAATATGACAACAAATATCATATTGAAAATTATACTCAAAAAGAACTTAACAAATATTACAAAACTGATGTTTGGAGTTATAACAATAATTTAGAAATTGAAGATATTAAACATATAAACGACAAAGAAAAGGTTGAATTTACAGAGAGTCTTAATGTCAAAATAGAAAAGTTTGCTACAGTTAGAGATAGCAGTTATTTGTTTAAACTTAATGTATTTAATAGAGTAACTAGTGTTTCAAAAAAATACAGAAACAGACAGCGTTCCTTAGAAATAGAAAGAGGGTTTACAGATAAAGATGAATTCACTTTTAGTATTCCTCAAGGTTACACTACAACCTACCTTCCAGAAAACATAAACATTACAAATAAATTTGGATCATACAGTATTCATTTTGAAAAAATAGATGATACTTCATTTAAATATATAAGAGAGTTTTCTCTTCTAAAAGGCATTTATCCTAAGGAAGATTATGAAGTCTACAGAAAATTTAGAAAAACAGTTGCCAAATACGATAACCTAAGAACAGAATTAACCAAACTATAAAATTACTATGAAAAAAGTATTACTCTTATTTACCTTAATCTTTGTTTATAATTTAAACGCTCAAGAAATAAAATTTGGAAAAGTATCAAAAGAAGAATTAGAAGAAAGTTTACACCCTATAGATTCTACTGCTGATGCTTCTTATCTTTTAAAAGATAGAAGAACTTATTTTAAGTATGATATGGAAGATGGATTCCAAGTTGTAACAGATTATCATGAACGAATCAAAATATACACAAAAGAAGGTCTTGATTATGCCACTAAAAAAATAACCTATTATACTCCTGATACTGGAGACGCTGAAAAAATCACCTCATTAAAAGCTTATACTTATAATTTAGAAAATGGTAAAATCACAGAGCGAAAGTTATTAAAGAAAGATATTTTTGAAGAGCATTTAAACAAATATAGGAGTCAAAAAAAAATCACATTCCCTAATGTTAAAGAAGGAAGTATTATCGACATTAAATATACTTTATCTTCTCCTTATTGGGGTATTCAAACTGTTAACTTTCAATATGGAATACCTGTTAAGCAACTTAATACTCAAATAGAAATTCCAGAGTATTTTGTTTTCAGTCAAAGAGCTAAAGGTTTTTTTAATATTACCCCAAAACAAACCTCAAAAGAAGGCTCTATAGATTGGACTTCAAAAACGAGATATAAAACTGGAGTAGGCATGGGCTCTACTACTAAAACTGAATTTACAAATCATAGTAAAAAATTCACTGTAAGAATTTATAATTTTGACCATGAAAATATTTCTCCTATAAAAGAAAACGAGCCTTTTTCTGGCAATGTTAATAATTACAGAGGTGGAGTAGAATTTGAACTTTCAGGTACTCGTTTTCCTAATTCAACATACAAAAATTATGCTACAAGCTGGGAAAGTGTATGTAAAACAATTTATAACTCTTCAGATTTTGGAAGCGAGCTAGAAAAAAGTAATTATTTCAAGGATGATTTAACTGATTTAATTAGTATCGCTAAAAACGATTCTGATAAAATAGCGCTAATATTCCAATTCGTTAAATCAAAAGTTAAATGGAATGAATACTATGGAAAATATACAGAGAAAGGAGTTAAAAAAGCCTATAAGGAAGGAGTAGGTAATGTTGCTGAGATTAATTTAATGCTAACCTCAATGCTTCGATATGCAGGAGTTAAGGCAAATCCTGTTCTGACAAGCACCAAAAATAATGGAATTCCATTATTTCCAACTAGAGAAGGCTTTAATTATGTTATTTCCAAAGTTTACTTATCAAATGGTAAATATATTTTATTAGATGCTACTGAAGCTTTATCAGGCTTCAATATACTTCCTTTTAGAACCTTGAACTGGTACGGAACAGAAATTCTTGAAAATGGAAATTCTCAACAGGTTGAACTTATCCCCTCAACCCTTGCTGAAGAAAATAATATTTTACATATAAAAATTGATGAATTAGGAGAAGTAAGCGGAATGTTACGGAAATCTTTAAAAGGGCATTCTGCTATGTTTTACCGCCAAAAGAATAATCTAAAAAAAGAAGAAGATCTAATAAACTCTATAGAAGATAAATATAATATAGAAATAGAAGATTTTAAAATTTTAAATAAAGAAAACCTATCAAAACCCATTGTTCAAAACTTAAAATTTTCTGGCGAAGATTTTATTGAAGAGGTTAACGATAAATTATACTTATCTCCTTTACTTTTCTTAGTAACAAAAGAAAGTCCTTTTAAATCAAAAGAAAGAAGCTTTCCAATTGATTTTGGTATGCCTTGGCAAGATCAAAATTCTGTTTCAATAATAGTTCCAGAATCTTATTCTATAGAATCTTATCCTGATGAATTAGCTATCGGTTTACCTGATAACCTAGGAGTGTTTAAATACAAAGTGACAGTACAAAACAATAAAATCAAACTCTTTTCAGTAACCCAATTTAATTCTAACATAATAGCTCCTCAACATTATTTAGCAGTAAAAGATCTTTATAATCAACTAATTAAAAAACAAACCGAAAAAATTGTATTAACAAAAATATAATGAAAATCATATTATTTACTTTTACTTGCCTATTCTTCATTAATAGTTTTTCTCAACAGGAAAAATCCACAAGAATAGGGAATGTAGATATACAAGAGCTAAACATGAATCGGTATGAGAAAGACACAACCGCAAATGCTGTTGTTTTATACGAACATGCCAATTACTATATAGATGAAAGTAGAGACTACAAAAAAACTACTGATTATTACTTTAAAATAAAAATATTAAAAAAAGAAGGCACTAATAAAGCCACTGTACAAATTCCTTTTTATGGAGGTGAAAAAGTACATTCAATAAAAGGAATAACTTATAACATCTCTGAAAACAATACGATTCTTAAAAATCATTTAATTGATACGCAAGTTTATACAAAAGATCTCTATGGGGAATGGAAGGAAGTTACATTTACCTTACCGAACATTAAAGAAGGAAGTGTAATCGAGTATACATACTCTGTTACTTCTCCTTACTCTAAAATTGATGATTGGCATTTTCAATCTGACATTCCTAAAATTAAAAGTGATTTTACTGCAGCAATTTTAGGTAACTGGAAATATAACATAAGACTTGTAGGGTTTCTTGAATTGAAAAGAAGTGATGCTTCTATTAAAAAAGGTTGTGTTTATATTCCTGGACTTGGTGATGGGGCTTGTTTGATTTTAGATTATGGAATAGACGATATTCCTGCTTTTAAAGAAGAAGATTACATGTTAAGCAAAGAAAACTTTATTTCTAAACTTTGTTTTGATTTAGAATCTTTTCAAAACCCTAGAGGTGGAGTTGACAAGTATACTAAAACATGGAAAGATGCTGACAAAAGTTTAAAATATGATTTCTTAGACAATCAAACCTCAAAAAAAAGTTTCTTTAAAAACAACTTACCTCCTGCTCTTCTTTTAATTAACGATGATTTAGAAAGAGCAAAAAAAGTTTATTACTTTATTCAAGATTATTTTACTTGGAATGAAAAATACTGGCCATCAAAAAAAGTAAGAATTAAAGACGCTTTTGAAAACAAAACAGGCAATGTTTTTGATGTTAATTTATCATTATACAACTCTTTAAAAGCAGCAAATATTGAAAGTTATCTTGTTTTAACCTCAACAAGAAACAAGGCTATTCCTACAAGACTACACCCTATAATTGATGACTTTAATTATTTACTAGTTAAAGCTACTATAAACAATAAAACATACTTTCTAGATGCTACAAACAAACAATTGCCTTTTGGCCTAGTACAACATGAATCGTTAAATGGTGACGGCAGAAATATGGATTTTGCTAGTGGTAGCTATTGGGAAAACATAAAACTACAGAGAAAAAGCTTTAGAAATATTAAAGCCCAATTATCTTTTAATCAAGAAAATCGTTTAAGTGGAAATTTAATGATTTCGAGTGATGGTTTCTACGCTGTAAATGATAGAGAAAATTTAAACTCTACAGATATTGAAAGTTATATTGAAAATTTTGAATCTAAACACCCCAATCTTGAAGTAGAAAATTTAGAACATCAAAACTTAGACGAGAAAGAAAACACACTACATCAAATTTATGAAATCACAACTGATCATATAAATTTTGACACAAAACTTAGAATTAATCCTTTTTTAATAGACAGGTATACTCAAAATCCTTTCAAACTTAATCAAAGAGATTATCCTGTTGATTATGGGTATCCTAGAAATCATACCTATATGCTCTCTTTAAAATTACCCGATGGATATACTGTGAACAATTTACCCGAAAATAAAGCTTTATCTCTACCAAATAAGGGAGGAAGGTTTATTATTAATTTTAAAAACTTAAATAATGTAATTAGTGTATACTCTAGAGTTAACCTAAATAAAAGAGTATATAGTAGTGAAGAATATTATTACCTAAAAGAGTTTTACAATCAAATAATAAAAGCACAAGATGTTTTTATCGAAATTGAAAAAGCGAGTAATTAATTACTCGCTTTTTTTATAAAGCTATTGCTATAGAGTTTTTAACTTCTCCAATAGTAAAAATACTGTGGGTACTTCCTATATGTTTTAAAACTGTAAGTTTATTTACCATAAACTCACGATATTCATCCATATCTTCTACATAGATTTTTAAAATATAATCGTAGTCGCCACTTACATGAAAACATTCGGTTACCTCTTCTAACTTATTAATTTCTCTTTCAAAAACATCAATATATTCTTTGGTATGCTTTTCTAATCGAATATGGCAAAACACCAAAAACGATTTTCCAATTTTGTTCTTATTTACTAAGGCAACATATTGTTTAATAACATCTTCTTTTTCAAGTTTTTTTATTCGCTCATAAACTGCAGTAACCGATAACCCCAAGTGCAAAGACAACTGCTTAGTTGTTTGTTTACTATCAACTTGAAGTAACTCCAACAATTTCCTATCTATTTTATCTAATTTCATTTGAATCGGTTTTAATTAATTATTCTGATTTACTTAATCCCTCTAGGAGGGTTCATCTGAAAAAAAATCTATTTAATTCAGCTTCACTATAATAAACATCGAAATAAAATCCAAAAACTACCACAAATTTAGTTTAAAAAACCATAAAAAGCATCTTCTATTGATTTTTTAACCCATAATACTGATTTTAGTAGTCATTAAATAACTAATTCAATTCAACATGAAATTTAAACCTGCAAACAACATACAAGACCTACAATATTTTGGAGAATTCGGCGGTGTAAACCCTTCAATTTCTGATTCTTCTACATACACTTTCTTATCAGCAAAAACAATGTTTGATACTTTTGAAGGAAATACAGACGGTTGCTATTTATATTCTCGTCACTCTTCTCCTTCAAACTTATATTTAGCAGAAGCTCTTGCTGCTATGGAAGGAACAGAAACAGCCAATGTTGCTGCTACGGGTATGGGAGCGATCACGCCAACTATTTTACAAATTTGCGGTGCGGGCGATCATATAGTTTCTAGTAGAACTATTTATGGCGGAACCTATGCTTTTTTGAAGAATTTTACTCCTAAAATGGGAATTGAAACCTCATTTGTAGATATCACTAAACTAGACATCGTTGAAGCTGCTATTAACAAAAATACTAAAATGATTTACTGCGAAACTGTAAGTAACCCACTTTTAGAGGTAGCAGATATTAAAGCATTAGCCACAATTGCAAAAAAACATAATTTACAGTTGGTTGTTGATAATACCTTTTCTCCATTATCAATCTCTCCAGCTCAATTAGGTGCTGATATCGTAGTTCATAGTTTAACAAAATTCATAAACGGTTCGTCGGATACTATGGGCGGCGTTGTTTGTGGAACTACAGATTTTATCAATTCACAAAAAAGCGTTATTGATGGCGCAAGTATGCTACTAGGAGCTTCTATGGACTCTTTACGCGCTTCATCTATCTTAAAAAATATGAGAACCCTTCATATTCGCATGAAACAACACAGTAAAAATGCTAGCTATTTAGCCGAGAAGTTTGAAGCTGATGGTTTAAAAACAGTATATCCTGGATTAAAATCACATCCATCTCATGAAGTTTTTAAATCGATGATGAATGAAGAATACGGATTTGGTGGTATGTTAACTATTGATGCAGGTTCTTTAGACAAAGCCAATACTTTAATGGAACTAATGCAAGATAGAAACTTAGGATATTTAGCTGTAAGTTTAGGTTTTTATAAAACCTTATTCTCGGCTCCAGGCACTTCAACTTCATCAGAAATTCCTTTAGATGAACAAAAAGAAATGGGATTAACCGATGGATTAATCCGTTTTTCTATCGGATTAGACAATGATATTGAACGCACTTATCAAATGATGAAAGAGTGTATGAAAGAGGTTGGTGTACTGTAAAAACCTCTATGTTATATTTTTAGACGTGTCATTTTAAATAATGTGAAAATTATCAACTTCTTTTACGTTATTTAAAATGACATTTTTGTTTATCTGTCATTTCTTTTCAATTTTTCTTAAAGAAAGTCATTAACTGATTCGATTTGTGTAATTCTATTCAAAATCGTAACATTACAATCCGAAAAACACTACACATGCAAGACGATAAAAACCTTTCAGAAATCAAAGTTGAAGACCAAAAAATAATCCAAAATAAAGAATTGACTATTTGGGAAGCACTGATTCCTGTTTTTGCTCTAATTGCAATGTTAGCGTACAATGTATATGTTTTTGGTGATGATGCTTTAAGCGGCAGTAACCAATTTATCTTATTAATGGGTGGTGCTGTAGCGGCAATTATAGGTTTTAAAAACAAGGTTTCTTATGAAAGAATGATCGAAGAAGTTGCCGAGAACATTAAATCTACCGCAGGAGCCATTTTAATACTTTTAATGGTAGGGTCTTTAGCTGGAACATGGCTTATAAGCGGTATTATTCCTTCAATGATTTATTACGGACTTCAAATTTTAAATCCGACAATATTTTTAGTAGCATGTTTAATAATTTGTGCAGTGATTTCTATTTCAACAGGAAGTTCTTGGACAACCTCAGCAACTGTAGGTATTGCTTTAATAGGTATTGGAGAAGCCTTAGGAATTTCTTTAGGAATGACTGCTGGCGCTGTTTTATCAGGAGCTTATTTTGGAGATAAAATGTCACCAATGTCTGATACTACAAACTTAGCTCCTGCCATGGCAGGAACCGACTTATTTACGCACATAAGATACATGGCGTTCACCACAGTTCCAACATTTATAATTACCATTATCTTCTTTATCATACTTGGATTTACACAAACAACAACTGGTGAAGCTAACACATTACAAATGCTAACCGATATTAACAAAGCATTTAACATTACTCCGTGGTTATTTATAGTACCTGTATTGGTTATTATTTTAATCATTAAAAAAACACCTCCATTAATTGCTCTTTTAGCGGGTACAATTTTAGGGGGTATTTTCGCTTTAATCTTTCAGCCACATGTGGTAACACAAGTTGCAGGGGTTGAAAAATTAAATTTTGAAGCTGCTTACAAAGGAGTAATGCAAGCCATTACTGTTGAAACCTCTGTTGCTACAGAAAACGAGGTTTTAAAAGATTTATTTACTGCAGGAGGAATGAAAAAAATGCTAGGAACCGTATGGTTGATTTTATTAGCGATGGTTTTTGGTGGAGTAATGGATGCTATCGGAGCTTTAGCTAAAATTAGTAGCTTTATGTTAAGTTTATTTGACTCTGTATTTGGTTTATTTGCTAGTACAGTTGCTACTTGTATCGGATTAAATTTCACAGCTTCTGATCAGTACTTAGCAATTGTTGTTCCAGGAAAAATGTATGCGCAAGCCTATAGAGATGAAGGTTTAGCTCCTGAAAATTTAAGTAGAACACTAGAAGATTCTGGTACAGTAACTTCTGTTTTAATCCCATGGAATACCTGTGGAGCTTACCATTCGGGAGTATTAGGAGTTCCTGTTATAGACTATGCTATTTATGCTATGTTTAACTGGTTAAGCCCGTTTACAACCTTAGTATATGCTGCTTTCAGAATTAAAATAAAACAATTAACAACTTCATCTAAATAAATAATAAAACCTCTATTTTTTGCAGATTTTATTATTTGTATGATTACAAAAGCTAACGCGCTAGATGCGGATTCGCTAACTAACATTGCCTTAAAATCGAAAGCTTATTGGGGCTATACTGAAGAACAAATAGAAAGTTGGCGCCATGATTTAACCATTACGGAAAACATCATGGAAAATATGTTTGTGTATAAATATATTTTAGAAGACACTATAGCTGGATTTTATATTTTAAATCAGCCTAAAAACGATGCTATTGAGCTAGAATTTCTATTTATTTTACCTGAATTTATAGGAAAGGGAATCGGTAAAAAATTATTGGAAGATTCTTATATAAAAGCGAAACAGCTCAATGCTACTACCATGACATTATTAGCCGACCCAAATGCTAAATCGTTTTACGAAAGTCAAGGATTTCTTTATTTCGGAGAAAAAGAAAGCAGTATTCCTAATCGATTTTGCCCTTTAATGAAAAAAGATTTAACACTATAGAAATCAATAAGAGTATCCATGGAGTTCCGTGTAGAAATACGTCAAACCAATCCATAAACTTCATAGCGTGCTCTCCTGAAAAAGCATTTCCACCAGCAATCCATTCTAACTTTCCTACAATATGTGGCGGTTTAAAAGGAGCTAAACCTAAAGTTAAGCTTGCTAGTAAAAATAACTTCCAGTTTTGTTGTAATTTTTCTTTCATACTATTAAATAAACCAATTCCAAACCACTCCAAAACGAATTACAAAATCTCTATACGGGTAATTTGGTGCTGAATAATAATTCTTTTTAAAAGCAAAAGAACTAACATTGTCTGCTTTAAAATAAATTCGAGTTCTTCTTACGCGTGCATTAAAAAATAAATCGACTGTTGGATAGCCAATTTCAGTATCATTTTGTAGCGTAAATTCTGCTAATAACGGATTGTAGGCATTTGCCTTGTACTCTGTAAAATACTTAAACGTAGCTCCTATTTGCACCAATAGAGGTTTTCCTTTAAACCACTCATCAGTATAATACAGTGTATTACGAGTAACAAATTCAGGTACTCTAAAAACACTTTCTCCGCTGGCTACTTTTTGATACATCAACGTGTTATCTAAAGCAAATTTCCCGAAGGTAACCTCTTTAGATACTTTCGCTTTTAAATAATTAACATCTCCTGAAAACTGTTTCGGTTGTCCGTTTTCGTCAAAATAAGTATAATTGCTAATATTGGTAATATCAACAGATGCATTTCCCCATTTAGAATCAATTACTCCTCCTAAACTATGGGTTCCTATTTGAGAAAAATTGTTTTCCCAATTATAATCATCATAACTACTTTGATGCAGTAAGAAGTTAAAGTTAGGTGATTTGTTACTGATTCCTAACCTACCTTTTACAGTTAGCACACTATCTTTTTTATAAAAAGCTTCTCCTGAAAATTGATTTCCTGATAAACGTCCGCTTCCTGGAGTAAGACTTCCCGAAGCATTTACGTGAAAGTTCCCTATACGTCCGTTCCAATCAGCTCCAAACGAAACAGCATCACCTTTTAATTTGTTTTTAGTAATTCCAACTGTGTTATTTTGTAAGTTTTCGTATCCGTAGTTATATGAAGTTACTCCTGTTTTAACGCGAAACTTCCCTAAAACATACTTAGAATTAAAATCTAAAAACAACTGATTATCATACAGCAAATATTTCGTCTTGTTATTTATTCCGCTAGAAATATTAGCATTTCCAAATACATCTGATGTCACAGTTCCTTGATTAAAACGATAGAATTTAGAATCTCTCGTAAATGAGTGTCCTAATTTTAGATTTGAAAAATCTCTTTGAGTCACGCTATCTTTTGATGAAAGCAGTTTGAATGTATGCTCAAAATACAAGCGTTTTGCATCTAAATTGTTTTCAGCATTATTTAAAACCACATCCATCCTACCTCTATTAGTACTAAAGTTAGGATCATCGTTTATAAAAGCTGTTAAAGAGGTTTCTGTTAACCCTCCGCTTTCCTGATTAAAAAAATCTTGATTTACAACTTGTCCTCTTATCCCATATTGCCCTTTCGGAGTTTCATAACTAAAACTCACTCTAAAATTACCTGTACTTACTAAAGAACGTCGGTATTTCCCTAACGAACGAAGCCCTTTATAGGCGATTGCTAAATTAAATCGTTTAGAAAAGTTTGTGGTAAACAATGCATCTACAACTTGACCTTGCTCCAAACCTGTTCTGTACATAATTTCGGATGTTGGTGTAGGCACATGGTAATAATTCACATCTTCTACATCCATATAACCGAACATTTTAGCTCTAAAACCAATATCCGGAAATTGTGAAATATTCGTGAAATCGTATGCTAAATTATTAAATGTTTGCCCTTGGTTATGAAAAGCCAACAATTCAAAATTATCTTTTCGTAAAAAGTTAAACTTATATTCTTTTTGAAGGGTAAGTGTCGTGTCTATAATTGTAGTATCGTTCTTGTGCGATATAATTTTATAATCGGTATATTTTGTATTTCCACTTAACCTTACATTAATTTCGCCATTGGAAAGTGAATCTAAATTTTGATTAAATCCTCCTGTAGGTCTAGATAACCCCCTGTCAAGAGATCTTTTCTGAGCAAAAAATACCTGAACACTAATCAAACAAAAGAATACTAAAAGATTTTTCTTCATAACAGCAAAAGTAAAATAATTTAACGATTAATTTTAAGTTTAATTTCTTTGAAAACTGTTAATTTGTAGCATGTTGAAATTAAACTTTAGCGGACATAAATTAGAAGCTGGTACTGATGAAGCTGGTAGAGGATGCTTATCAGGTCCTGTTGTAGCTGCCGCGGTTATTTTGCCCGATAATTTTCAACACGAATTACTAAACGACTCTAAACAACTTTCTGAAAAAAAAAGACAAGAGCTTCGCCCGTATATTGAAGAACACGCTTTGGCTTACGGAGTATCCTTTATTCATCAAGAAGAAGTGGATGAATTAAATGTTCTACAAGCTTCAATCGCTGGCATGCATCGTTCTATTCAACTATTAAATATTCAACCAGAATTTATTATTGTTGATGGAAATAAATTCAAACCGTATGAAGAAGTCCCTCATCAAACCATTGTAAAAGGTGATGCTAAATTTATGAGTATAGCTGCAGCTTCTGTACTGGCAAAAACATACAGAGATGAATATATGGAGAAAATTCATCAAGAATTTCCGCAGTATAATTGGCAAAAAAACAAAGGATATCCTACCAAAGAACATCGCGAAGCTATTCGACAATTTGGCGCAACAATCTACCACAGAAAATCATTTAAATTGTTACCTGAACAATTGAAATTAGAATTGTAATTTTTCTATTTTTGTCTTCCAATTTTTTAGAAGATGATTAAAAGAACTCGTACCGAAATTAACAAATGTATCATTCATAAAGTCGCTAATAAATACAATAGCGGACAAAATGCTTTTTCTGAAAGTTTAGTGCGTTTTGATGAAGAAAGTTACGAATTGCTACTTCCTTTTTTACTAAAACCATTTGGTTCGGTTACGCAGAGTTATCGTTTTAGCCATCATGCAGATGTTCGCTTAAACGAAATCAACAAATACACTTCAGATATTTTTGAAGATGATAGCAATGAGGTCTTCATCCAACATTCTAAAAACATTGTTAATCACTTATACGAGCAATCAAATTCTGCCAATATTAAAACGGGTGATGTAATTGTTGCTTATTTTGAAGGTATCGAATATAAAGATGTTTTAACCGAAGCCGTTGGAATTTTTAAAATTGAAAGTAAAGTAGACTTCTTCCAAACCTATTTAGACGATGAAAGTTTTGATGTGGTTGTTCAAAAAGGAATTTCTACCAAAAGATTAGATAAAGGTTGTTTAATTTTAAACTCTTCTGATACAGAAGGAACGGTAGTTTTATCAGTTGACAATAACAATTATGATGCCCAATACTGGATTAAAAACTTTTTAAGCGTAAAGTATGCCGATGATCGTAATTTACACACGCAAAATTACTTAGAAATGTGTAAGGAGTTTTCTGAAGAAGTGATTAAACCTGAATTTGGAAAACAAGAACAAAGCAACTTCTTAGCCAATACAGTTGATTATTTTAAAGAACACGAAAATGTAGATTATCACAACTTTAAAGATGAAATCTTTGAAGAAGATAAACACAAAAATTTGTTTGAAGACTATAAACAACACTTTGAGAAATTGAACGATGTATTAATTCGTAATAACTTTGAAGTATCTGATGTTGTCTTAAAAAAGGAAAAAAGCAAGTTCAAAACCGAAATAAAGCTAGACACCAATATTCAGATTAAGATTGATGTAGATGCTCCTGATGCTTCTGCTGAATATTTAGAACAAGGGTACGACGAAGAGAAGAAAATGAAGTTCTATAAAGTGTATTATAATACTGAAAAGTAACAATTAATCCAACTCTGAAATTTCCTTCTCTAATCTTTTTTCTAGTTTTTTTAATTCTTTTAATTTCTTTTTATCCTGATACCTACTTGATAAATGATAAAGAATACATAAAACCATATAAACAGATGCACAAAGCATTACTAATTTTAAATAGGTATAATCAGTTTTTTCAAGTATAGACACCCTTTTCGAAGAGTAATGCCCTTGCATATAGGTAGGAGCCCAAAAACTAAAAACAATACCAGCAGCAATTACTTTCCATCTATGTCTCGACAAAAAATCTTGCTGCCTGATAACGTTTTCTATTTTATATCTTGTTGCTTGTAAGTGTTTTTCTTTATAATATTTAGCAGACATTTTTCTCTTTCTTGAAGCTAGGATTATTACTCCTTTTCAGCCATTTTCTTAACGTAATCGGTAATAATCACGATTTGAGTACCTTCTACTTTTCCTTCTATATATTTAGCATTTTCAGGATCTAATGAAATTCTACGTACTGCAGTACCTTGTTTAGCTACCATACTAGAACCTTTTACCTTTAAATCTTTAATCAACACCACATTATCTCCCGCTTGTAAAATGGCTCCGTTCACATCACGATGAATAATTTTTTCACTTTCATCTAAATGTTCACCTGTTGCTTCTGCAAAACGCACATCTTCATCTTCTAAATAAAGCATATCCAATAAATCTTGCGACCAACCATCCTTTTTAACACGGTGTAACATTCTCCAAGCTACAACTTTTACCGCTCTGAATTCACTCCACATACTATCGTTTAAACAACGCCAGTGATTTGCGTCTGTAACCTCAGGATTTTCTATTTGCTCAACACAAGTGCTACAAGCCAGTAAACTACCATCTACTCCACCAGTAGAAATTGGTGGCACTTCATAAATCGATAAGTCATCTTTTGATGCACATAGCTCGCATTGATTTCCGCTTCTATCTTGTAATTCTTGTAATAAACTCATTTTGTTATTTTTTTGCTTCGCAAAAGTACATTTTTAATTTATATTTAAACCATGTTATTAGAAAGCGAACGATTAATCATACGAGATGCGCTAGTAAGTGATGCTCCTTTTTACTTTGAGTTATTCAACGACCCTGATTGGATTCAGTTTATAGGAGACAAAAACCTAAAATCTATTGAAGAAACCGAGGTCTATTTAAAAGACATTTTATTTAAAAATTCAAAATTAGGCGGATTGGGATTTTTCACGGTTATTTTAAAAGAAACCAACAGACCTATTGGTGCATCTACCGCATTACAAAGAGACACTCTTGATTTTATTGATATTGGCTACGCTTTTTTACCTATCGGAAGAGGAAAAGGTTATGCTACTGAAGCTACAAAACTGATTATAGAATACGTTCGAACAAAATTCAAACAAGAAAAAGTATTGGCTTTAACCATGCCTAAAAACGAAAAATCTCAAAAACTGCTAAAAAACTTAGGTTTTAATTACGTAGGAATGCAACAGGTTTTTGAAAGCGGAGAAGATTGTGTGTTTGAATATATTTTTTAGAGTCCGAAATCATCCAGATTTCTTTTTTTTCTCAAAAACAAACTTCAAAAAAAACAAATTAAACAACTAATAAACAGTTGACTATATTTCAAAAACACACTTCATAATATTCTGGACGATTCTGTACTCTTATCCGTAAAGTTTTACCTATTTTAGCACTGCTTTAACAAAGCGTTATTAATATTTTCGCTTCGACAGCATTCCCCTACCCCTAAATATCTAATTCTTTTTAAAAAAAGAACTGAATTTTCTTGTTGTATTACACGTAAAAAATTTTACTCAATTAAACAAAAGGAAATGAAAATTAACCTAAAACCCTCTCAAAAAAGGATAAAAAGGAAAGCAAGCCGCTTTTTATTCTTCCCTTTAATTTTTAAAGGAGAATTGTATTGGCTAGAAAGAGTTATTGTTAAAAGAAACTTTAACGGTAGAAGCCTTCAAATAACTGATGTTATAAGATCGAAAGACCTGATTGAAAAAGAAATAAACAAACCACATTATAAATTAAAAGTTGTAAAAGAAGCTGTTTAAATTAAACAGCTTTAGATAAAAAAAATGAGGAAGGATAACTCCTTCCGTTTTTTATACTATCTCATTGAAGCATCTCTAAAAAATATTATTCTAAATACAACTCAATTAATCCTTCTGGTGTATTTACTTCAATTACTTGATTTTCTCTATCTACCTTTTTAATAAAATCATCTATCATAGGAATAAAAATTTCTTTACCCTCTCTATCAATTTCAAATAAAGGTTGTGCAGAAGCATCGTTGATGCTCACTATAGTTCCAACTTCACCAAAAGCATCATCAACAACCGTAAAACCAATAACTTCATGGTAATAAAACTTATTTCCAGAAAGTTTTGGAAGCAAATCTAAAGGTAAATACACTTCTGAACGCAAAATAGCTTCTGCATCAGCTTCAGTATCTACATCTTCAAATTTTACTCTAAACATAGTTCCTTTACTCAATGAAGATTTTTCAATAAAAAAAGGAACCAGATTATTGCCTAAATCGACAAAAACTGATTCCAAATTTTCGTAAAGATCGGGTTCATCAGTATCTAACTTAATAACTACCTCACCCTTAAAACTATGTTTTTTAACGATTTTGCCAAGATAAAAGCAATCTTCTTTTTGCATCATCGTAGTACACGTTTTTATTCTTCGCTATCAGCACCTGTTTCAGCAACAGCAGCATCCTCGCTATCAGTAGCAGGAACAGCAGCAGCAATACGTGCTTCGTTTACAGCTTTTTCAGCTTCTAAAGCTTTAGCTTTAGCCTCTTCTTTAGCTTTCGCTAAACCATCAGCTTTACCAGCTACTTTTGATGCTTTTTCTTCTAACCAAGCAGTAAATTTAGCTTCTGCTTGCTCTTCAGTTAAAGCTCCTTTTTTTACTCCACCAGCTAAGTGATTCTTTAATAAAGCTCCTTTGTAAGATAAGATAGCTCTAGCAGTATCAGTTGGTTGAGCACCATTTTGCAACCACTTTACAGCTCCATCAACATCTAAATCGATAGTTGCAGGGTTCGTGTTTGGATTGTAAGTTCCGATTTTTTCTAAGAAACGACCGTCTCTTTTAGCTCTAGAATCAGCAGCTACTACCCAATAAAATGGTTTTCCTTTTTTACCGTGTCTTTGTAATCTAATTTTTACAGGCATAATGTTTAATTTTTAAGGTTCGCGACCTTGATTATTAATAAATCTTATCATCTCGTGATAAGTGGGCGCAAATTTATGAAATCTTTTTCATTAAAAAGCAAAAAACCTATTTTATTAAACTAAAAAAGAGCCTGTAAAACAGACTCTTAAGAAAAATAAATTACTAAGGTATATTATAATACTCTAACGCTAACAGCGTTTAATCCTTTTCTTCCTTCTTTTAACTCAAATTCTACGTTATCACCTTCTTTAATCTCATCGATTAAACCTGATACGTGTACAAAGTGCTCTGTGTTTGAGTTTGATTCGATAATAAATCCAAAACCTTTAGATTCATTGAAGAACTTTACTGTTCCTTCTTTCATTGTAAAAAAAATTATATTAAAGTACAAATGTAATCTTATTAATTGATTGTCAATCACTTTTTATCATATTTATTTTTAAATTAATCTACACTTAACACAATATTTAGTTACAGTCAACCAATCAAGCCTTTACCTCTACTCAAAAACACTCGTTAATAACTTCTCTCTCTAGCAATCTAAATTCTTCGTATTTTTACACTTTGTTTTACTCAAAAAACACTTCAAGTAATTTTTGCCCATGTATTTAATTTTCGATACCGAAACTACTGGATTACCTAAAAGCTGGAACGCTCCAATAACCGATACCGATAACTGGCCTAGAGCCATACAAATTGCATGGCAATTACATGATGAATTAGGAAACCTGGTTGAACACAACGATTTCTTAATTCAACCTGACGGATTTAACATTCCGTACGACGCAGAACGTATTCATGGAATCTCTACCGATTTAGCTATTGAACAAGGAATTCAATTGAGTGAAGGACTAGAATTATTCAAGAATGCTTTACAAAAAACAAAGTTTATTGTTGGTCAAAATGTTGGGTTCGATGTCAACATTATGGGATGTGAATTCCATCGTTTAGGGGTAGAAAACAACCTAACTGAATTGCCAGTTTTAGATACCTGTACCGAACATACCGCAGAAATGTGTCAAATTCCTGGAGGTCGGGGAGGAAAATTCAAGCTTCCTACCCTTACCGAATTACACAATCACTTATTCGGAACTGGTTTTGGCGAAGCTCACAACGCTACTGCCGATGTTGAAGCTACAACTCGTTGTTTCTTAGAATTAATTCGTTTACGTCAATATACCGAAGAACAATTAGATGTTCCTTCAGATTATTTTAAACGTTATACAGAGGCAAATCCTAATCCAATTCAAGTTATCGGACTTAAACACTTAAACCTTAAAAAGGAAAGTGAAAAAATCCGTAAAAGAAAATCTTCAGAAACTGAAGAAGCTACTACCATTTCTACTGCAGAAGGTTTAGCAGAGCTTAAAGGAGTTAAATTTGCCCATTTACACAACCATACACAATACTCAATTCTACAGTCTACCATCCAAATTGGTAATATTGTAAATGCAGCTGCAAAAGACAATATGTCGGCAGTTGCTATGACCGATACTGGGAACATGATGGCTGCCTTTCATTTTGTACAAGCAGTTCTAGGACATAACAAAGCAGCAGAAGCCGCTAATCAAGAAGCTATAGAGAAAGGTGAAACACCTACAGAAACTATTTTAAAACCTATTGTAGGCTGTGAGTTTAATATTTGTGAAGATCACACAAATAAAAGCCAAAAAGATAATGGATATCAAGTTGTGTTACTTGCCAAAAATAAAAATGGATATCACAACTTAGCAAAAATGTCTTCCATCGCCTTTGTAGATGGTTTTTACTACGTTCCAAGAATTGATAAAAAAATCATTGAACAATACAAAGAAGATGTAATTGTTCTAACAGGGAATTTATACGGAGAAGTTCCTAGTAAAATATTAAATGTTGGTGAAGCCCAAGCTGAGGAAGCCTTACTTTGGTGGAAAGAGCAATTTGGTGACGATTTGTACATCGAATTAATGCGTCATGGACAAGAAGACGAAAGAGTGGTGAATGAAACCCTTTTAGAGTTTTCAAAAAAACATAACGTAAAAATTGTTGCTACCAACAACACCTTTTATTTAGAAAAAGAAGATGCCAACGCACACGATATTTTATTGTGTGTAAAAGATGGAGAAAAACAAGCTACTCCGAAAGGTAGAGGAAGAGGTTATCGTTACGGTTTACCTAACGATGAGTACTACTTTAAATCTACCGAAGAGATGAAAAAGCTCTTTGCTGATTTACCAGAAGCCATTATCAATATTCAAGAAATTGTAGATAAGGTTGAGCCTTTTGGTTTAGCTCGTGATGTATTATTACCTGCCTTTGATATTCCTGAGGAATTTAGAGATGAAAAAGATTTAGAAGATGGAGGAAAACGCGGAGAGAATAATTTTTTACGTCACTTAACCTACGAAGGAGCCAAAAAACGATATGGTGAAATTACAGATAGCATTCGAGAACGTTTAGATTTTGAGCTGGATGTAATTGCCAAAACAGGATACCCTGGATACTTCTTAATTGTAGAAGACTTTATTCGAGAGGCTCGTAATATGGATGTATCAGTAGGTCCTGGACGTGGATCTGCTGCTGGTTCGGTAGTTGCCTATTGTTTATGGATTACCAATATTGATCCTATTAAATACGACCTACTTTTTGAGCGTTTCTTAAATCCTGAACGTGTATCGATGCCCGATATCGATATTGATTTTGATGATGAAGGTCGTGGGAGAGTAATGGATTATGTAATCCAAAAATATGGAGCCAACCAAGTAGCACAAATTATTACCTACGGAACCATGGCTGCTAAATCATCTGTTCGTGATACTGCTCGAGTGCTTGATTTACCTCTTTTTGAAGCCGATAGAATTGCCAAGTTAATCCCAGGAATGAAATTGGCTAAAATATTCTCTTTGGATGAAGCTGAATTAAAAGCCAAACTTCGTTCCGAAGAAATTGAAATGGTAAACGAATTAAAAGCCATTGCCGATGGTAGTGGACTAGAAGCGGAAACCATTAACAAAGCTCGAATTTTAGAAGGTTCTGTTCGTAACACAGGTATTCATGCCTGTGGGGTAATTATTACTCCTGATGATATTACCAAATTCGTACCTGTATCGGTTGCAAAAGATTCCGACATGTATGTTACTCAGTTTGATAACTCGGTCGTAGAAAGTGCGGGATTATTAAAAATGGATTTCTTGGGATTAAAAACCTTAACCCTGATTAAGGATACGGTAAAAATTGTAAAAGCACGTCACGGAGTAGAACTCGACCCAGAAAGTTTTCCTATCGATGATAAAGAAACATATGCTTTATTCCAGCGTGGAGAAACCGTAGGTATTTTCCAATACGAATCTCCTGGAATGCAAAAATACATGCGTGAGTTAAAACCTACGGTTTTTGCCGACTTAATTGCAATGAATGCCTTATATCGTCCAGGTCCTTTGGAATATATTCCTTCATTTATTCGAAGAAAACATGGTGATGAAGAGATTCAATACGACCTTCCTGCCATGGAAGAATATTTAGCTGAAACCTACGGGATTACGGTATATCAGGAGCAAGTAATGCTACTTTCGCAAAAACTAGCTGATTTTACCAAAGGTGAAGCCGATGTATTACGTAAAGCAATGGGTAAAAAGCAAGCAGCGGTACTTGCTAAAATGAAACCTAAGTTTGTGAATCAAGCGAAAGCTAACGGACATGATGAAAAAGCCTTAGAAAAAATTTGGAAAGACTGGGAGGCATTTGCATCCTATGCTTTCAACAAATCGCACTCAACTTGTTATGCGTGGATTGCCTATCAAACTGCCTATTTAAAAGCTCACTACCCTGCCGAATATATGGCTGCGGTTCTTTCAAACAACATGAACGATATTAAATCTGTTTCATTTTTTATGGAAGAATGTAAGCATATGGGCTTAGAAGTATTAGGACCAGATGTAAATGAATCATATGCTAAGTTTTCTGTAAATAAAGATGGCGCTGTTCGTTTTGGTATGGCTGCAATTAAAGGTGTTGGTGGTTCTGCTGTAAAAGCTATTATTGATGAACGTAAAGAAAACGGACATTATTCTTCTGTTTTTGATGTAGCAAAACGTGTGGATTTACGTGTAGCAAACAAAAAAGCTTTTGAAGGATTAGTCTTAGCTGGAGGGTTTGATTCATTTACGAGTACACATCGTGCTCAATATTATGTAAAAGACGAAAAAGGGCAAACTTTCTTAGAGAAAGCCATCCGTTTTGGAAATAAATATCAAGAAAATCAAAACTCCTCTCAAGTTTCTCTGTTTGGAGAAGCCTCTGAAGTTGATTTACCAGAACCTCAGGTTCCGGTATGTGAAACATGGGGAACTATGGAACTTTTAGCTCGCGAGAAAGAAGTGGTAGGAATGTATATTTCTGCGCATCCGTTGGATGATTTTAAAAATGAAATGAACTTTTGCAACGCTACCCTAGCACATTTTAAAAATATTGCTCAATACGAAGGTTTAGGATTGTCTTTTGCCGGTATTGTTACCGATGTGCAACACCGTGTATCTAAAGCCGGAAAAGGGTGGGCTTCTTTTATTATAGAGGATTACAATGACAGCTACGAGTTCAGAATTTTTGGGGAAGATTACTTAAAATTCAAGCACTTTTTGGTTCCAAATTCATTCTTGTTTATCAAAACAACTATCAAACCTGGGTGGACTAACAAAGAAGGAGTTAAAGGTGAACCTAGAATTGGATTTAATGAATTTTTATTATTACACGACATCATGGACAAAATGTGTAAAAAACTAACCATTAAAATTCCGTTACAAGAAGTAAAAGAAAACACGATTAAGGAGTTACAACACTTATTTGCTACCAATAAAGGTTCTCAAAGCTTATACTTTACTATTTGGGATACTGAAGAAAAAATTGAGCTAAGTTTACCAAGTAGAACTACTAAAATTAAAGTGTCTAGTGAATTTTTAAAAGCTTTAGACGAGCAATTTATTGATTACAAATTGAATTAACTGAATGCTACCTAGCTATCAAAATAGCGCTGATTTACTGAGTAGTGTCGCTAACACCAAGTTGTATAAAGATCTTATTATTCAACTTAACAAAGATCTTAACCTAACTGGTATTGATGCTAATTTTTCTGAAGTCAGTAGCCCTTTAGAATTAAAAGAAGCGCTTCAAAAAACGATAAGAGAATTAATCCTGCGTGATTTTAATTCTTACACCAATCTTTTATATTGCATTGATGTTTCTGAAAAGGAAATACAAAATATAACATCAAGTGATATTGATAAGTATTCTGAAAATGCTACTTTTTTAATTTTAAAAAGAGTTTGGAAAAAAGTGTGGTTTAAACATCAGTTTTCTGGGTAGTCAACTCCCTAAACAAGCTTTCTAAGTTTTTGTTTTCGGTATTTAGTCCTAAAATTTTCAAGCCGTTTTCTTGAGCAAAATCGAAAATTACTGGACGCATATCTTCCGAAGTATCAAAGGTTAAAATCCAGTTGTTTTCTACGGTGTTTTTAAAGGCTTTAATATTTGGTAATCGTTTGATAAACTGTTCTTCTAATTTGTAATCAAACGTTACTCGTATCACTTGTTCCGTATCTGTTTTTAATTCAGATATCGGCTTGTCAATTACTATTTCTCCTTTATTAATAATGATTACACGATCGCAAACAGCTTCTACTTCTTGCATAATATGAGTAGACAGTAAAACCGTTTTATCTTTGCCTAATTCTTTAATCAATTCGCGAATTTCAACCAATTGATTCGGGTCTAACCCTGTGGTAGGCTCGTCTAAAATCAATACTTCAGGATTGTGTAAAATAGCGGCTGCCAATCCTACACGTTGACGGTATCCTTTAGATAATTGATTGATTTTTTTATGCGCTTCTACCGATAATCCTACTTGCTCAATTACCTCTGCAACTTTTGCCTTATCAATTTTATGTAAAGAAGCCTGAAATTGTAAGTATTCCTTAACATACATATCTAAATACAACGGATTATGCTCCGGTAAATACCCTATCTTTTTTTGAGCTTCGATAGGATTTGTAATTACATCTATACCACTTACCAAAACACTTCCTGCTGATGGCTGAATAAAACCTGTTAAGATTTTCATCGTAGTTGATTTTCCTGCTCCATTTGGACCCAAAAACCCAACAATTTCTCCTTTGTTTGCTTCAAAAGAAATAGTATTTACTGCTTTTTGTGCTCCGTAAGTTTTTGATATTCCTGTAAGTTGTATTGACATACTTTTAGTTAGATTGATAGATTTTTAGATAAAAGATTCAAGGTTTATTTACTTTAACCTTATATCCTTAATCTTTTCTCTTTTCGTAAGAAACGAAACTGTAATCATATTTATTTTTCTCATCTGCTTTAAAATCTTCTCTAGCTACTTCTTTCCAAACAGTTTTGTCTATCTCTGAAAAAAAAGCATCTGCTTCAAATTCGTGATGCACAATAGTAATATCCAAACGATCTACTAAGTCTTGTTCTAAAGCTTGCTTATAAATTTGAGCTCCTCCAAGAATGAAAGCATCATTTCCTTCTGCTAACTCAATTGCCTGCTCAATACTATTGGCTATAAGACATCCATCTTTAAAATAATCGTTATTTCTGGTAATAATGATAGAAGTACGATTAGGCAACGGTTTTCCAATACTTTCAAAAGTATTACGCCCCATTAAAATATGATGACCTGATGTAATTTGTTTAAACCTTTTTAGGTCGGCTGGTAAATGCCAAATTAAGTCGTTATCTTTTCCTAAAGCATTGTTTTTTGCAATGGCAGCAATAAGTGTAATCATAAATCTTAGTTGAAGGGTTTACATACTTTTAACCCACTCTTTAATATATCCTGTAAGATCTCTTTTCTCTGTAATAGCCTCTTCTAATTCTTCTGTACTAATATTATCCACTAAAGTATGAATAGCTCTTAATACATTTTCATTTTGAATATCGGCTATTTTTTCATAGAGAGCGTCCTTTAAAGTATCGATATCTGTGGTCATTTTTTATAGATTTTAGCTGGTTTTCTACAAATTTACTAAACAAACTACAAAAAATAAAGTTAAATTATACAGCTACAATTCCTTTGATATGAGGATGTGGGTTATAATCAATCAACTCAAAATCGTCAAAAGTAAAATCTTCTATATTCTTTATTTCTGGATTGATTTTCATCTTCGGAAGTGGTCTTGGATCACGTGATAATTGTAACTCTAACTGCTCTAAATGGTTGTTATAGATATGTGCATCGCCAAAAGTATGAATAAACTCTCCTGCTTCATAACCACAAACTTGAGCTACCATCATGGTGAACAACGCATATGATGCAATGTTAAACGGAACTCCTAAAAAGATATCCGCGCTACGCTGATACAGTTGACATGATAATTTTCCATCAGCTACATAAAACTGAAAAAAAGCATGACATGGTGGAAGCGCTGCTTTCCCATTCGCTACATTAACTGAAAATGACTTAGAAGTATCTGGTAACACTGACGGATTCCATGCTGATATCAACATTCTACGGCTATTCGGATTCGTTTTTAGTGTTTCTATCACTTCTTTTAACTGATCTATTTCATCACTATTCCAATTACGCCATTGATGACCATAGACAGGTCCTAAATCGCCATTTTCATCTGCCCATTCATTCCAAATACGAACACCATTTTCCTGAAGATATTTAACATTAGTATCACCTTTTATAAACCACAATAACTCATAAATAATCGACTTTAAATGTAACTTTTTTGTCGTTACCATCGGAAAACCTTCACTTAAATCAAATCGCATTTGATAACCAAAAACACTTTTGGTTCCCGTTCCTGTTCTGTCTCCTTTTTCGTTTCCGTTGTCTAAAACGTGTTGTACTAAATCTAAATACTGCTTCATCCTTCTCCGTTTAATCGTTAAACTTTCGTATTAAATAATCAAGGTAAAAATAAAAAAGCATCTACATAAAATGTAAATGCTTTTTAAAATTATATTAATAAGTTATTAACTTTTTGTTTCTAATAATCGTCACTAACCTATAATCATTCCCGCAATAGTTGCTGACATTAACGAAGCAATAGTACCTCCAATTAATGCTTTCATTCCGAATTCAGATAAGTTTTTACGCTGACCTGGCGCTAAAGAACCAATACCTCCAATTTGAATACCAATTGAAGCAAAGTTTGCGAATCCGCATAACATATACGTTGCCATAATGATAGACTTATTATATGTTAAATGTGTAGCGCTCGCTGCATTTTTTAAATCTGCTAACTGAATATATCCTACAAACTCACTTGCTGCTAACTTAACACCTAATAACTGTCCCATTAACGCCATATCTTCTTTTGCAACACCAATTAACCACATTAATGGCGCAAATACATACCCTAAAATAAACTCTAACGACAATGCTTCATAAGGCGTTGCTCCTGCAATTAACTCGTTTAACGAAGTGAATTTCCAGTTAAAATATTCGATTCCATCAAAGCTTCCTGCTGTTCCTAAAATTCCATTAATCATAGCGATAAAAGCAATAAATACTAATAACATCGCTGCAACATTCATTGCCAACTGCAACCCTTCTGTTGTTCCATTAGCAATAGCATCTAAAATATTTGAACCAATTTTTTCTGATGATACTTGCACATCAGTATTTACTTCTTCCGTTTGTGGATATAATATTTTTGAAATAATAATTGCTCCAGGTGCTGCCATTACCGATGCTGCCAATAAATGTTTCGCATATAATAAACGTAATGCTTCATCATCACCTCCTAAGAAACCTATATAGGCAGCTAACACTGCTCCTGCTACGGTTGCCATTCCTCCTATCATTACCAATAAGATTTCAGAACGGTTCATTTTCTCTAAATATGCTTTAATTAACAAAGGTGCTTCTGTTTGTCCTAAGAAAATATTTCCTGCCACAGATAAACTTTCTGCTCCTGAAATTTTTAATCCTTTAGATAATAACCATGCCAATCCTTTTACTACTTTTTGAATAACTCCTAAGTAAAATAAAAGTGAGGTTAATGCAGAGAAGAAAATAATCGTAGGCAATACTTGAAATGCGAAAATGAACCCGAAAGAATCCATATCTGCTACCAAACCACTGAATAAAAACTCACTTCCTGCGCGAGTAAAATCTAAAACGCTTACAAATAAACTTCCTATTAATTCAAATGTTTTTTGAACAAATGACACTTTTAAAACCCCAATAGCAATTAACAATTGAAATGCTAATCCTAATCCGACTGTCTTCCAATCTATTCCTCTGCGGTTCGCACTAAATAAAAAAGCAATGATTAATAAGGAAACCATCCCTAAAGCTCCTCTCCATAAACTTTGGAAAGAAAAACCTTGACTCGGAATTATTTCACTCTCTTTTTGTTCAGCTTCTTCAGCTTCAATAACTGAACCTGCTACTGGCTCTGTTGTAAACTTATACAACATATTTTTCTCAGAAAGTATTAATCCGTCTTCTGCTAATTCAACCACATTGTAATAGCGAACAGTATCGTTAGGTTGGTCGTAATTAAAAATTAATAAGTTGTTTTGGTGAATATAGTTTCCTGAAGCTTGTAAACTATCTTTATCAACTAATGAGTAGTTGAATTTTCCTTCTGACAGATTAAGAACATCTGCAGAGTTTATCGTAACAATTGAATCTCCTTCAGTTGTTGTGATTGATGAGAAATTCCACTTTTTTTCAATGCTTTGACCAAAAGTTATCATCGTAACGCAAAGCATTATGAAAGTAAATAGTTTCTTCATTTTAAATGATTTTAATTAAGAACGTTTGCTGATTTCATCACGGATTCTGGCCGCCAACTCATAATTTTCGTTCGCTACAGCATCGTTAAGTTGTTCGTGCAATTCTTCTAAAGATAAGTTTGAATAGTAATCTTCTTCTTTTTCATCCTCATCAAAAGAAAATTCTATTTCATCTTCTTCATCCGACTCCAAATCTTCTTCAATAGTTAACTCTTCATCCATTTTCAGATAAATACCCGCTTTATCTAAAATATTCTCATACGTATAAATTGGCGCTTCAAAACGAACCGCTAATGCAATAGCGTCTGATGTTCGCGTATCTATCACTTCTTCTACTCCTTCTCGCTCGCAAATTAAACTTGAATAAAACACGCCATCAACCAATTTATGAATGATAACTTGTTTAATTACGATAGAAAATCTGTCTGCAAATGTTTTAAATAAATCGTGGGTAAGAGGTCTTGGTGGTCGAATTTCTTTTTCTAAAGCTATGGCAATTGATTGTGCTTCGAAAGCCCCTATAATAATAGGTAGCGTTCTAGTTCCTTCCATCTCACTTAGCACTAAAGCATATGCCCCACTTTGTGTTTGGCTATACGAAATCCCTTTTATAGTTAGTTTAATTAAACTCATGTACAATCAATCATCATAAAATACAAAAAAACTGTCTAAATTTAGGCCTTTTGCTTAAAAATTTAGACAGCCTTCTAAAGTGGGCACAATTTACTAAAAATTATGAGTTGTACTCTAATTTCTAGCAAAAGAAAAAATTACCCCTATTTTATGCTTGTTTAAAAGCTTTTAATTTCTCTACTAATTGAGGCACAACTTCAAAAGCATCACCAACAATACCGTAATCTGCAGCTTTAAAGAAAGGTGCTTCAGGATCTGTGTTGATTACTACTTTTACTTTTGATGCGTTAATACCTGCTAAGTGCTGAATTGCTCCAGAAATACCGATAGCAATGTATAAGTTTGAAGCTACTGGCTTACCTGTTTGACCAACGTGCTCGCTATGAGGACGCCATCCTAAATCAGACACTGGTTTAGAACATGCTGTTGCAGCTCCTAAAACCTCTGCTAACTCTTCTACCATTCCCCAGTTTTCTGGTCCTTTTAAACCTCTACCTGCAGAAACAACGATATCAGCATCAGCAATAGTAACTTTACCAGTTGCTCTACTGATACTTTCAGATTTCACTCCTAATTCTGGCAATGCAGCATCGAAACTTTCAGTTGATCCACTTACTGCATTTTCATGGGCTCCGTAAGAATTTTTAGCTACACCAACTACTTTTTTCTCTGTTGAAATTTCAGTATTGTTAAATCCTTTGTTAGAAAATGCTTTTCTCTTCACTACAAAAGGACTTGTGCTACTTGGTAACGCTACTGCATTTGAAGCATATCCTGCTTCTAAAGCTACTGCCACTAAAGGCGCTACTGTTAATCCGTCAACGCTAGAATCGATAATTACAGTATTTGCTCCCTTCGCCTCAGCAACTTGTTTAATAATTGAAGCATATGCTTTAGCATTAAATGACGACAAATCATTCTTTACTTCAACAACTTTCTCTGCTCCGTAAGTATATAATTCAGAAGCATCTCCTCCATTAATAGTTAACACTACTAAATCGCTTCCTAATTGTTCTGCTACTTTTTTTCCGTATGAAACAACTTCAAAAGCTGTTTTTTTGAATTTCCCTTCCGATGAATCGGCAAAAACTAATACAGACATATTTATTTAAGTTTTTAGTCGTTAGTGGTTAGTTTTTAGTTGTAAACACTAACAAATATTTTTATTTTTTCTTTTGGACTTTGTTAAAAGAATTCAACAGTTAAACAAATCAACGTTTAAACTTTATTAAATCACTTTTGCTTCGTTGTGTAATAAATTGATTAAATCATCAACATTATCAACTAACTTCACTGCTCCTTTTGGCGCTGGTTTCTCAAAGTTTTGAGTTGCTGTTGCCGCTGCTGCTCCAGTTGGATCAACTATACTTAATGGTTTTTTACGAGCCATCATAATTCCACGCATATTAGGAATACGTAAATCTTTTTCTTCTACGATTCCTTTTTGTCCTGCAATCACCATTGGTAAAGTTGAAGAAACTTTTTCTTCACCTCCATCAATTTCTCTACTTAACGTTACGTTTGTTCCGTCTACTTCAACACCAACACAACCATTAACAAAGTTAAAATCTAATAACGACGCTAGCATACCAGGAACCATTTGCCCGTTATAATCTGCAGACTCTTTTCCTGCTAATACTAAATCGAAACCTCCATTCTTAACAACTTCAGCTAATTCTTTAGCTACCATTAACCCATCTGTAGGTTCAGCATTTACACGAATAGCGTCATCTGCACCAATCGCCAATGCTTTACGTAATGTTGGCTCTGTAGAAGCTCCTCCTACATTTACAACTGTTACACTTGCTCCTTGTTTTTCTTTAAACCACATAGCACGAGTTAAACTAAACTCATCGTATGGATTTATTACGTATTGAACTCCGTTAGTATCAAACTTTGTGTCATTATCAGTAAAGTTGATTTTTGAAGTAGTATCAGGTACATGACTGATACAAACTAATATTTTCATATATCGTTGTTTTAAAGAAACTTAATTTTGTGCGACGAAGTTAAGCATTTTTTTTAATTTACTATGCGTGCATAATAAATTTTTTACTCAACCTTAATCTGTCTCAAATTTAAGGTATTAATATGACTTAATCATTTGTTGTTTTAAAGCTACAATATTACTCGTATTTTTATTATTTTTGCACTCTTGATAAACAACTACTTATAAAACGTATGAAAACAGTACAATTTAGAGAAGCCGTTTGCGAAGCAATGAGCGAAGAAATGCGTAGAGATGAAAGCATTTATTTGATTGGTGAAGAAGTTGCCGAGTACAACGGAGCATATAAAGCCAGTAAAGGAATGTTAGACGAATTCGGGGCTAAACGTGTAATTGATGCTCCTATTGCCGAATTAGGTTTTGGTGGTATTGCTGTAGGATCGGCAATGAATGGTAACCGTCCTATTGTTGAATATATGACTTTCAATTTCTCATTAGTGGGTATTGATCAAATTATTAACAACGCAGCTAAGATTCGTCAAATGAGTGGAGGACAATTTAACTGTCCTATCGTTTTCCGTGGACCAACAGCTTCTGCAGGTCAATTAGCAGCAACACACTCACAAGCTTTTGAAAGTTGGTATGCTAACTGTCCTGGATTAAAAGTAATTGTTCCTTCGAACCCTTACGATGCTAAAGGATTATTAAAAGCAGCTATTCGTGATGACGATCCAGTAATTTTTATGGAGTCTGAGCAGATGTATGGTGATAAAATGGAAATCCCAGAAGGAGAATATATCATTCCTATTGGAGTTGCTGATATTAAAAGAGAAGGTACTGACGTAACTGTGGTTTCTTTCGGTAAAATCATTAAAGAAGCGTATAAGGCTGCTGATGAATTAGCTAAAGAAGGAATTTCGGTAGAAATTATCGATTTACGTACCGTTCGTCCAATGGATCATAAAGCTATTTTAGATTCTGTAAAGAAAACTAATCGATTAGTAATTTTAGAAGAAGCATGGCCTTTCGGAAGTGTATCTTCAGAAATTACTTTTAGAGTACAAGACGAGGCATTTGATTATTTAGATGCTCCTATTAAAAGAATTACAACTGCCGATACACCAGCACCATATTCTCCAGTTTTATTAGAAGAATGGTTACCAAACGCTGATGACGTAATTACCGCTGTTAAAGAAGTAATGTATCGTAAGTAATTAAAATAAAAAGAAATTGAAAACACATAAAATCCTTTTGGCGCTCGTCAAAAGGATTTTGTAGTAAGTACACAAATGAAAAATCTGTTAACACTACTATTACTTCTAACAACCAGCTATTTAAGTGCTCAAATAACACTGCAAGGTAGAATTGTTGATGAATTTAACACTCCCTTACCTTTTGTTAATGTAGTTTTAAAAAACACCACTTTTGGTACAACCACCGATGATGAAGGGAAATTCTATTTAAAAACTCCAAAAAATAGAGGTCTCTTAGAAATTTCATTTGTAGGTTTTCAAAAACAAGCAATCAAAGTCAATCAAAAAACAAAATTCTTAAATGTTGTTTTAAGAGAAGAAAGTAATCAATTAGACGAGGTTGTTATTGTTACAAAACCCAAAAAACGCTTAAAAAAGAAAGAAAATCCTGCTTATAAAATTCTAAAAGAAGTATGGAAACGTAAAAGAAAAAACGGACTGGATTTAGTTGACCACTATCAATACAAAAAGAACACTTCTACAGAAATTGGCCTAAATAACCTAGACACGCTTTTTTTAAGAAAATTATTTAAAGACGAATACGAACAAGCTATTAACCAAGTTCAATACGATAGTGACGGAATTAATTATTACATCCCTATTTATATAAATGAACAGGTTTCTAATATTTATGGCAACAATGTAACTAAAGCTGTAAGAGAAGATATTGAAGCTGAAAAATCAGAAGGATTGAACGCTCAAGGATTTGTTTTTGATAGAATGGCTAACACTTTTCAAAATATTGATGTGTTTCAAAATGACATTACGTTATTACGCAAGTCATTTGTAAGCCCACTATCTACAGATGGTTTTTCTACTTACGACTATGTTTTATACGATAGTATTGTTGACAACAACAAAAAACTATACAACATATATTTCTTTCCCAGAAGAGATGGTGATTTAGCATTTCAAGGGAATTTATGGATTGCAGACAAAAGCTTTTCTATAAAAAAGCTAAAAATGAAAGTTCATAAAAGTATCAATCTAAACTTTGTAAGAGGATTAACTTTTGAAAAAGAATTCGAAGTTAGAAACGATAGTATTTACATTCCTACTAAAAATGCTTACGAAGGAGATTTTACTTTTATTGATAAAAACGACAGTAATAAAGGTTTAACTATTAAGAAAAACACTACGTTTGAAAACTACATTTTAAACAAACCTCTTTCTGAAAATTTCTACGAAGAAAAAATTGAAAAAATAAGACCTAATCAGTATGAAAAAGAAGACACATACTGGGAGTCTGTTCAGAGTGATGAAAGCAAAAAAACGTATGAGTTAATTAAAAACGTTAAAAAGAAAAAGCAAATAAAAAACATCACGGTGCTTATTAATACGGTCTCTAGCGGATACGTAAACACCAATTTAGGTTTTCAAGTTGGCCCTTTATGGACCATTTTTGCCAACAACCAAGTTGAAGGATTTAGAACCAAATTAGGTTTTAGAACTTTTGTAACCAAAGATGATCGATTTCGTTTAACAGGTCATGTTGCCTACGGTTTTAAAGACAAAAAAGTAAAATATGCTGCCGAGGGTCGTTATTTATTGTCCTACAAGCCTAGAATAGCAGTAGGTGCTGCTTACCAAAAAGATATTGAGCAATTAGGAAGCTCTTTATTAAACACTACCCAACTTTTAGGTAGAAGTTTTGGTACGGCTGCTGTATTTTCTAGAGGCGACAACTACTTTTTATCCAATGTAGAAAAGATTGCTACAAATTTTGATTATCAAATTCAACAAAATTTACACTTTGGAATTAATCTTTCTCATGCAAAAATTTCTTCTGCTGACGAACGATATTTCTCTATGGATTATATTGACGAAAACGGAGATATTCAATCAAAATTAACAGATGTAGCTTCTGATGTTTACCTTACTTATACTCCAGGTAGATTTGTGTATGGTTTAGGAGTAGAAAGACGTTTTGGTAATAATCTTTTCCCTACCTTGGTTTTAAACTACCGTAAAGGATACAAAGACGTTTTCAACGGCACACATAACTATGACAAAATCCAGTTCAAATACAACCAACCTATTTTACTAAGTAAGTTTGGTGTTTTAGATGCTACTTTTGAAGCTGGAAAAACTTTCGGAAATGTACCAATCGCTTTATTAAGTCCGGTACCTGCTAACCAATCTTTTTCTTTAGTGAAAGATACTTTTACCTTACTAAATTATTACGATTTTGTTACTGATGAATATTTAGCAGGACATTTTGAGCATCACTTTAATGGTTATATTTTAAATAGAATTCCATTATTGAAAAAACTAAAACTACGAAGTTTAGTAACTTTTAGAGCCGCTTACGGAACAATTTCAGCAGAAAACAGAGCAATGAACGCTGGAAATGTTAATTACAATGCTCCAAATAAAGTGTACTATGAATATGGTTTTGGACTAGAAAATATAGGATACGGAAACTTACGTTTTCTTAGAGTTGATGCTATTTGGAGAAGTAATTACACACCTCCAGTAGGTTCTACAGTTGCTCCAACCCCGAAGTTCGCTATTCGTATAGGAATTAAACCTGGCTTATAATCATACAATTAACCATAAAATAAACCAGTTTTTTCTTAAAAAAAAGTAATAAATCGTTACTTTTGCAAACCGATTTTAGAAACGAAGAAAAGTTAAGAATATATGACCGCAAAAGAGAGAAAAACAGTAGATGTTTTAATTGAAATTCCAAAAGGAAGTAGAAATAAGTACGAATACGATTTTGATTTAGGAAAAATTCGTTTTGATAGAATGTTATTCTCATCAATGATGTATCCTGGTGATTATGGATTCATTCCTCAAACTTTAGCATTAGATGGAGATCCATTAGACGTATTAGTTTTAGGAGCAGAACCAACTTTTCCTATGTGTGTTATGGAAGTAAAGCCAATTGGTGTTTTCCATATGGCTGATGAAAAAGGTCCAGATGAAAAAATCGTTTGTGTACCAGTATCTGACCCAATCTGGAACAAATACAATGATTTATCTGACTTAAACCCACACCGTCAACAAGAAATCACTCACTTCTTCCAAGTTTACAAAGACTTAGAAAAAAAGAAAGTAGATATCGGAGATTGGGGTAACGCAGATGAAGCTTACGAAATCTTAGATAAATGTTTAGAGCGTTATGAAAATAGCGAGCACAAAACAAATGGAGATTTTACTATTTAATACGTAAAACTCACTATAAAATTAAAAAAACCTCTCAGTTACAACTGAGAGGTTTTTTGTTTAGTTATTGATTTTGTTATATTTACGAACACTTATAACTAATCAAATAACAATAACATGAAACAAAACATGATGTACGTGCCTATTATTTTGGCACTTTTAGGACTCATTTTTATGTATACAAAAATGGTCTGGGTTAGAAAGCAAGACGCAGGGAATGATAAAATGAAAGCTATTTCTAAAAGTATTAAAGAAGGAGCCCTTGCTTTTTTAACTGCTGAATATCGATTGTTATTAATCTTCGTAATTATAGCTTCACTAGCGCTATTCGGTATTTCACAATTAGTAGAAACCACAAGTATAATGATTGTTCCTGCCTTTATCATAGGAGCAATTTTCTCTGCCTTAGCTGGTAACATAGGAATGCGAATTGCAACTGATGCAAATGCAAGAACAGCTGAAGCTGCCAAAACCAGTTTGCCACAAGCTTTAAAAGTGTCTTTTGGAGGAGGAACCGTAATGGGTCTTGGAGTTGCTGGTTTAGCTGTACTAGGATTAAGTTTATTCTTCCTTATTTTTATTGGTCAATTTATTACTGAAGGAGGAAACTTCTACAATGAAATGACCGTTGTTTTAGAAGCTTTAGCTGGATTTTCTCTAGGAGCCGAATCAATTGCTTTGTTTGCTCGTGTAGGTGGTGGTATTTACACCAAAGCTGCCGACGTAGGAGCTGATTTGGTTGGAAAAGTAGAAGCAGGAATTCCTGAAGACGATCCACGTAACCCTGCTACTATTGCCGACAATGTAGGTGATAATGTAGGTGACGTTGCAGGTATGGGAGCCGATTTATTCGGTTCGTACGTAGCAACCGTTTTAGCTGCCATGGTGTTAGGAAACTATGTAATTAGAGACATGTCAATAACCTCACAGTTCACTGATGACTTTAACGGAATGGGACCTATTTTACTTCCTTTGGTTATTGCTGGAGTTGGTATCGTAGCTTCTATTATTGGAACTTTTTTAGTGGGGATTAAAGATAACTCTGCAAAAGAAGCTCAGGTTCAAAAAGCGTTAGATACTGGTAACTGGACAGCTATTATATTAACTTTAGCAGCAAGTTTCTTTTTAATTAAATGGATGTTACCTGAAACCATGCGCATGAATTTCTTTGGTGAAGGCATTCAAGAAGTTTCTTCTATAAATGTATTCTGGGCTGCTTGTATCGGTTTAGCGGTTGGAGCCTTAATTTCTATGGTAACTTCTTACTACACTAGCTTAGGTAAAAAACCTGTATTAGACATCGTTCAAAACAGTGCTACTGGCGCAGGAACCAACATTATTGCTGGTTTAGCAGTAGGAATGAAATCTACTTTTCTATCAGTTTTATTATTTGCAGCTGCAATTTATGGTTCATATTATTTCGCTGGGTTTTATGGTGTAGCCTTAGCTGCTTCTGCAATGATGGCTACTACCGCAATGCAATTAGCTATTGATGCTTTCGGACCAATTGCTGACAACGCTGGTGGAGTTGCTGAAATGAGCGAATTAGAAGATCATGTACGTGAACGTACTGATATATTAGATTCTGTTGGAAATACTACTGCTGCGGTTGGTAAAGGTTTTGCCATTGCTTCTGCTGCGTTAACTGCTTTAGCGCTATTTGCCGCTTATGTTACTTTTACAGGAATTGACGGTATTAACATTTTTAAAGCAGATGTATTAGCTATGTTATTTGTTGGAGGAATGATTCCTGTAATATTTTCTGCCTTAGCAATGCAATCTGTTGGAAAAGCAGCTATGGAAATGGTACATGAAGTTCGTCGTCAGTTTAGAGAAATTCCAGGAATTATGGAAGGAACTGGCACTCCTGAATATGCAAAATGTGTAGATATTTCAACAAAAGCAGCCTTAAAAGAAATGATTTTACCTGGGTTAATAACTATCATCACCCCTATTATTATAGGCTTAGTTTTCGGAGCAGAACCTTTAGGTGGTTATATGGCTGGTGTGTGTGTATCAGGTGTTATGTGGGCTATTTTCCAAAACAACGCAGGTGGTGCTTGGGATAATGCAAAAAAATCGTTTGAAGCAGGGGTTGAAATTAACGGAGAGATGACCTACAAAGGTTCAGACGCACATAAAGCTGCTGTTACAGGAGATACGGTTGGAGATCCTTTTAAAGATACTTCTGGACCATCAATGAATATTTTAATTAAACTTACGTGTTTAGTTGGTTTAGTTATTGCTCCAATATTAGGCGGGCACGCTTCTTCTGAAACACATGAAAAGACGGAGGAAATTAAAGTCTGGATTGACGACAATGGTGAAAAACACGAAATAAAACTTTCTACTGATACTGAATTTACTACAGAGAACAAGTTAGAAAACATCGTTAAAGTAAATATTGAAAAGAATGATGATGGTACTGCTAAAGCTACTATTACTACTACAATTATTAAAAACGGTGAAGAAACAACTGAAGAAAAAATTTTTGAAGGAACTTTAGAAGAAGTTGAACAGAAAATTAAAGAGTACGAAAACTCAAAAAAAGAATAACCCTCAAAATTATATAAAACTCAAACCCGATAGTAGTATTTCTATCGGGTTTCTTATTTTTGTAGCGATGTCAAGAACTGTCCGTATTTTTTCTATAGAGGAGCCAAATAAATTCAAACAAAAGCTGTTTGTTTGGGCTAAACAATTTGAAACTGCTATTTGGCTAGATTCTAACAATTACGAGCAGCATTACAGTTCTTTTGATTGCGCGTTAGCTGTAGAAGAATTCACTTCAATTAAAACCGATTATCACGGAGCTTTTGAACAACTAAAAGAATATCAATCGTATACTAAAGATTATATCTTCGGATATATTTCCTACGACGTAAAAAACGATGTAGAAAAACTGACTTCTAATAACTTTGACGGACTACATTTTCCTGATATCTATTTTTTTCAACCTCAAAAATTAATATTCATTAAAAACGACACTGTCGAATTTCATTATTTACAAATGATTGATGATGAATTAGAGGAAGATTTTGAAGACATTATTGAAACTAATCCAAACTTTAATTCGAAAGAAGTTAATAATCATTCTGATGAAAACGAACTTAAAATTAAGCTTCGTATTCATAAAGATGAGTATCATCAAAAAGTAGAAAAAGTATTAGAACATATTCACCGAGGCGATATTTACGAAGCTAATTTTTGTCACGAATTTTATGCTGAAAACGCAGAAATCAATCCGTATGAAGTATACACTCATTTAAATGCTATATCAGAACCGCCTTTTGCTACTTTTTTTAGAAATGACAATCATTATTTGCTATCAGCCACTCCTGAAAGATATGTAAGAAAAAAAGGAACTAAAATTATTTCTCAACCTATAAAGGGGACAGCAAAACGTTTGATTAACCCAATTGAAGATGAAAAAATAGCTTTTGATTTAGCACGAGACGAGAAAGAGCGCTCTGAAAACATCATGATTGTTGATTTAGTTCGCAACGACTTATCTAGAACCGCAAAAAAAGGAAGTGTTCAAGTAGAAGAATTGTGCAAAGTGTATTCTTTTAAACAAGTACATCAAATGATTTCAACGGTAGTTTCAGAAATTGACAACAATACTCACCCTGTTGATGTAATTAAAGATACTTTTCCGATGGGAAGTATGACAGGTGCTCCAAAAATATCGGCTATGGAAATTATCGAAAAACTAGAAGAAACAAAACGCGGATTGTATTCTGGTACTGTAGGCTATTTCACTCCTGATGGTGATTTCGATTTTAACGTAGTTATCCGAAGTATTTTATACAATTCAGAAAACAAATACGTTTCCTATTCAGTAGGTGGTGCCATTACTGCAAAGTCTACTCCAGAAAAAGAATACGAAGAATGTTTGCTAAAAGCAAAGGCTATGAAGTATGTTTTAACGCATACTAACAAAAGTTAACTATATTTATAGCAAATACTCGTAACTTGTATTTTACAATCAAAAATCTATTAAAAAAATAAAGAAATGAAAAACACCTTTAAAATTTTTCTTTTTATCGCTGTTATTGCTACAGCTGCTTCTTGTAAATCAAACAAATATTCATTTTTAAATGAGTATCCTACTAAAACAGTGCCTTTAGTTGACAGTACAAACTTTAGCAATCATGCAGAAGGAAAACTATTAACCAAATCACAACAAGAGCTTTTAAAATTACCTTCAATTTTTGATGATCAATTAACTGAAGAAAGTAAAATAGGTGTTTCGTACCTTCCAGAATTATCAGAAAATTTTCAATCGGTTGTTTATTATTTTTATCCAAACAACAATGAACTTATTTCAATGCTAGTAACTTACGACAAGCAATTCAATATAATTAACAGTCAAGTATTGGCTTATGATGAAATTGCGGAAGGAATGTTAAAAACCACCTCTACTCTTAATAAAAATAGCATTGAATTAGTAGAATATATTTCTGATTCTCCTTCTACTATTATTTTTAATATTTTAGAAGACGGAAACATTACCAGAGACTAATGACACATCATACGTTTACATTCGATTTTCAAAAGGCTACGTTTTTTGGTCAATATTGGCAACCTGAAACCGTTAAAGCTGTAGTTGTTATTGTTCACGGAATGGGAGAACATTCTGGTAGATACGAGCATGTAGCGCAAAAATTAACCGATAACAATTTTGGTGTAATTGCTTTTGATCACTTCGGACATGGAAAAACAACTGGAAAAAGAGGTCACAATCCAGGATTTGAGTATGTCTTAGAAAGTGTAACCAAACTTATTGAAAAAGCTAAAGAGGTTTTTGGTGACAAACCTATCTTTTTATATGGACATTCTATGGGGGGAAATACTGTAATTAATTACACCCTAAGAAAAGAACATAATCTACAAGGAACTATAGCTACAAGTCCGTTTTTACGATTAGCTTTTGAGCCGCCCGCTTGGAAACTATCACTAGGAAAAATTATGCAAAAAATTGCTCCTTCAATAACTTTAGGCAATGAGTTAGATGTTAATGATGTATCTCGAGATCCTGTTGAAATTCAAAAATATGTTGATGATCCATTGGTGCATGATAAAGTGAGCCCTAATTTCTCGTTATCTTTTATTGATGCTGGTGAATGGGCTATTGAAAATGCTAGTTCCTTAAAAATACCTATGTTATTGCTACACGGTACAGGTGATAAAATTATTGATTATAAAGGAACAGAAGCTTTTGCCAACAATAGCTCGAAAGCTAGCTTAAAATTATACGAAGGCGGATATCATGAGTTACAAAATGACTTATGTAAAGAAGAAATGCTACAAGACGTAGTAAACTGGTTAAACACTCAATTACAATAGTTCCTACTGTTTTTTTTATGCTCAAAGAATTAGCTAAACATATTGACGAACATTTTTCTTTTTTAAAAAGTAAAAAGCTACTCATCGCTATTTCTGGGGGAGTTGACAGCGTAGTACTAACACATTTATTACATCAACTTAACTTTGATATTTCCTTAGCACATTGTAACTTTCAACTAAGAGGAAAAGAAAGTGATAAAGATGAAGAATTTGTTAAAAACTTAGGAAAAAAACTAGGGATTAACACCTATGTAACCCGTTTTGACACGAATGAATATGCTGACAGTAATAAACTATCAACACAATTAGCTGCGAGAGAACTCCGCTACAATTGGTTTGATAAATTAAGTAAAGAATATTCTTTCGAACACTTACTTACAGCTCATCATGCTGATGATAATTTAGAAACTTTTTTAATCAACCTTACTAGAGGCACAGGGTTAGAAGGACTAACAGGCATCCCTCCTATTAATGGAAACATTGTTCGTCCGTTGCTTGTTTTTTCTCGCGAGGAAATTTTAAACTACGCTAAACAAAATAATATTGAATGGCGTGAAGATGAAAGTAATTCGGAAACCAAATATCTTCGAAATAAAATACGGCATCAAGTTACACCTATATTAAAAGAACTGAATGCTAGTGTTTTAAAAAACTTCAATAAAACAATTGATCATTTAAAAGAATCTCAACAAATTATTGATGATAAAATAGAGGACATTACCTACGAAATCATTTCAAAAGAGGGTGATTTGTTAAAAATCAACATTGAAAAACTGTTAAAGTTATCCAACCCTAAAGCTTACCTCTATCAGCTGCTAAAGCCTTATGAATTCAGGGAATGGAACGATGTTCACAACCTTATTTATGCGCAATCTGGAAAGCAGATTTTAACAAAAAATTATACTTTGTTGAAAGACAGAGATTTTTTATTACTTTTACGCACTAGTGAAAAATCCTCTATTAAAGAGGAGGTTTACACTATTAGGGAGGAAAACAAAGAAATTACAGTTCCTATTAGGCTGTTACTAAAAAGGGTTCAAGAAAAAACAGATACTAATCAAAAAAGTATTTATGTTGATAATGAACTTCTTAGTTATCCCCTAAAGCTTAGACGGTGGAATTCCGGCGATTTTTTTTATCCTACAGGAATGCTAGGAAAGAAAAAAATAAGTAAGTATTTTAAAGACGAGAAAATATCAATTATAAATAAAAATAAAATTTGGTTCCTCTGTTCTAGTAAAAATGAGATTATTTGGATTATAGGAAAACGACAAGACAGACGCTTTTTACCAACAGAAAAAACGACCAAACTATTACAAATTAGTATTTAATTAACCCCATCAAACTACATAGAATGAAAAAATTCTTTACTCTATTTTTATTATTCATAGGTTTAGCGGTCTATTCTCAATCTGATGATAACCCCGTAGTTGTTACTCCTAAGGTAGAAAAAATCTCTGATACCGAGTACGACCTTATTTTTGACGTATTAATAGCTGAAGACTGGCACTTATACTCTCAGTATAACCCAGAAGATGCTTCTTTACCTATGACAATTTCTCCTGCAGAAGGACAAACTGGATACACCCTAAACGGTAAAGCTAAAGAAAGTGAAACTGAAACACAGTTTAGTGAAATTTGGGGAAAAGACGAGATCTTTTTCGTTGAAGAAGGTAAATTAGTACAACGAATTACTGTTTCTGACTCTACATTAACAAAGGTAACTTTAAATCTTGATGCTCAAGTTTGTAAAGAATACTGTTTACCTTTTGATGAAGATTTTACATTCTCTTTAACAGGAGAAGTAGTAGAACAAACTGTTGCTGAAGTAGATGATAAAAGTAAAGAATTATCTCAATCGTTAAATTTAGATTTAAAAAACACTGTTTTATTAAAAAGCTCTACAGACACTAGTGTTGATGGAGAAGAAAAAGATAACAGTTTATTAAATATTTTCTTATTAGGTTTTGTTGGTGGATTATTAGCATTTTTAACTCCATGTGTATTCCCAATGGTTCCTTTAACGGTATCTTTCTTTACAAAACGTACCGAGAAAAGAGGTAAAGGTATTGGTAGTGCAATTTTATACGGATTCTTTATCGTATTAATTTACGGATTAATAAGTCTTCCTTTCCATTTCTTAGACTCTTTAGATCCAGAGATTTTAAATAACATCTCTACCAATATTTGGTTAAACTTATTCTTCTTTGTTGTTCTAATATTCTTTGCGGGTTCTTTCTTCGGATTCTACGAATTAACGTTACCTAGCTCTTGGAGTAATAAAGCAGACAGTGCTTCTAACGTTGGAGGATTTATTGGAATATTCTTCATGGCGTTAACATTAGCTATTGTATCATTCTCTTGTACTGGACCGATTTTAGGTTCTTTATTAGCAGGATCTTTAAGTGGTGGTGCTATGCAGTTATCTGTAGGTATGGTAGGATTTGGTTTAGCTTTAGCATTACCATTCGCTTTATTTGCAATGTTCCCTAACTGGTTAAACACTTTACCAAAATCTGGTGGATGGTTAAACACAGTTAAAGTTGTTTTAGGATTTATTGAATTAGCTTTCGCTTTCAAATTCTTATCAAATGCAGACTTAGTTGGTCACTGGGGATTATTAAAGAGAGAAATCTTTATCGGTATCTGGGCTTTAATTGCATTCCTATTAGCTCTTTACTTATTCGGATTTATTGGAAAAAAGTATGGAAAAATGACGCTTTTCAGAGTGTTAGTAGGTATAGGTGCATTAGCTTTATCTGTGTATTTAGCTCCTGGAGTAATGGAAAAACCAGCTTGGAATCAAAATGAATTATTAAGTGGCTTTGCTCCGCCTAAATTCCATAGTATATATGAAAAAGACAACCACTGTCCTCTTAACTTAAACTGTTTTAAAGATTTTGACGAAGGTATTGCTTACGCTAAATCTGTAAATAAACCAGTATTATTAGATTTTACAGGGTGGGCTTGTGTTAACTGTCGTAAAATGGAAGAAAATATTTGGAGTCAACCAAACATCTATTCTTTAATCAATGATGATTATGTATTAATTTCTTTATACGTAGATGATCACCAAAGAATGTTACCAGAAGAAGAGCAATTCGATTTTATCAAATCTAACGGTAAAGTAAAAAGAATTAGAACCTATGGTGATAAGTGGGCTACCTTACAAGCAGCAAACTTTAAAACTGCTTCTCAACCATTCTATGTATTAATGAGTCCTGAGTTAGAAGTATTAAACTCACCTCAACAGTATACAGACCACACAACATATTACAATTGGTTAAAAACTGGTTTAGACCGTTTCAACAACAACTAATAATAGTATTATCATAATATTTTAAAAGCCTCTTTTTTAAAAGGGGCTTTTTTTATATCTTACATTAAAAAAAGATGAGTCCAGAAACAATCATCAGTATCTTTTTAGGGATCGGGCTTGCCGCTTCGGTCGGATTTCGAGTTTTCCTGCCTTTGTTTGCTTTAAGTTTAGCTGGTTATTACCAAGCTATCCCTTTAAACGAGAACTGGATGTGGGTTGCAAGTTCTCCTGCTATTATCACATTAGGAGTCGCAACTTTATTGGAAATATTTGCTTATTACATTCCTTGGTTTGACAACGTACTCGATACTATAGCAATTCCGTTAGCTGCCATTGCGGGTACAGCTGTAATGGTTTCAACTGTTGCCGATTTATCTCCCGTAATTACTTGGGCACTGGCAATTATTGCTGGTGGAGGAACAGCAACAGCAATAAAAGGAACTACAGCTTCTGCTCGTTTAACTTCAACAGCTACGACAGCTGGAGTTGCAAATCCTATAATTTCAACAGTAGAAACAGGCACCTCCGTGGTAATGTCTGCTTTTTCTATCTTCTTGCCTATACTCGCTATCGTTTTTGTTGTTTTTATATTCTTAAGCATGCGAAAGTTATACAGGTTTGTTTTTCCATCGCTAAAAAAAGACGAAGAACAAGCATAACTAAATCAAACGTAATAGCTTAACATATTTTTTATATCTTTAACAGAAAGAGGAAAAATATGCTAGTAAAAGTTTACGGAAGTGCTGTTTTTGGTATAGAAGCTACTACAATTACTGTTGAAGTAAATATTGATAAAGGAATAGGTTATCATTTGGTAGGATTACCCGATAAAGCCGTAAGTGAAAGTTCGTACAGAATTTCAGCTGCTTTAGCCAATAACAACTATAAACTTCCTGGTAAGAAAATCATAATAAATATGGCTCCTGCCGATATTAGAAAAGAAGGTGCCGCTTATGATTTAACCTTAGCTGTTGGAATTTTAGCAGCCTCTAATCAAATACAATCTGAAAACATAGAAGATTATATAATTATGGGAGAACTTTCTTTAGACGGAAGTTTACAACCTATTAAAGGCGCATTACCAATCGCTATTAAAGCCCGTGAAGAAGGCTTTAAACACTTAATTCTTCCTAAAGAAAATGCAAAAGAAGCTGCTATTGTTAATGACTTAAATGTTTTGGGAGCTGATAATATTATGGAAGTTATCAATCATTTTGATGGTAGTAAACTAATTGAACCTACAACCGTTGACACCCGCGCTGAGTTTTATAAACACATGGATTTTCCTGAATTTGATTTTTCAGATGTAAAAGGACAAGAATCAATTAAACGCTGTATGGAAATTGCTGCTGCTGGCGGACATAACATTATATTAATTGGCCCTCCAGGTGCAGGAAAAACAATGTTAGCCAAACGACTTCCATCAATTTTACCTCCAATGACATTACATGAAGCCTTAGAAACCACTAAAATACATTCCGTTGTTGGAAAAGTAAAGAATACTGGCTTAATGTATCAACGCCCCTTTCGTAGCCCTCATCATACAATTTCGGACGTTGCATTAGTTGGCGGCGGACAATATCCGCAACCGGGTGAAATTTCATTAGCCCACAACGGTGTATTATTTTTAGATGAGCTTCCTGAGTTTAAACGAACAGTATTAGAAGTCATGCGTCAACCTTTAGAAGATAGAGAAGTTACGATTTCTCGTGCTCGTTTTACTGTGAATTATCCTAGTAGTTTTATGTTAGTCGCAAGTATGAATCCTAGTCCGTCAGGATATTTTAATAACTCAGACGCTCCTATTACCTCCTCTCCTGCTGAAATGCAACGTTATTTAAGCAAAATATCGGGTCCGCTATTAGACAGAATCGATATTCATATTGAAGTAACTCCTGTTCCTTTTGAAAAACTCTCTGAAGAACGCAAAGGAGAAAGTAGCGTAGATATTAGAAAGCGTGTTACCAAAGCTAGAGAGCTACAAACAGAACGATTTAAAGATTTTGAAAACATTCATTACAATGCTCAAATGAGTGTAAAGCAAATACGTAAATTCTGTAAAATTTCTGAAGAAAGTAAACATCTTTTAAAAATAGCGATGGAAAAATTAAATCTTTCTGCTCGAGCCTATGACCGAATTTTAAAAGTATCTCGTACCATTGCCGATTTGGCAAATTCAAAAGATATTCAATCAGAACATATTACTGAAGCTATTCAGTATCGTAGTTTAGACAGAGAAGGTTGGTTAAATTAACCTAAGAAAAAAGAAATATATTGTAAGGCAACAGGCAATTAGCAATGCTTTACTCAAAAAAACCTCGTTAATACTGGTAAAAAAGAACATTGTGTAAACGATTAATAGTTTTTTAACACTTGTTCTTTGAATAATATTTATAAATTTACAGACTACTATAAAAAATTTTTATAAATGAAAAAATTTATCTATTCATCGCTTTTAGCGCTATCTATCGTTGCATGTAGCAAAGAATCAAAAGATTATGTTACTTTTTCTGGAAAAATAACAAATAAAAATTCAGATTCTGTTGTAATATCTAACCCTCAATTTAAATTCAACAGAGTAATAAAAGTTGATGAAAATGGTATGTTTAAAGATACTATGAATGTAAAAGATGGCTTTTACAGACTTTTTGATGGGAAAGAATACGCTACTTTATACTTAAAAAACGGAGCTGATATTAACATGACTCTTGATACGAATGAGTTTGATGAAACTATCACTTTTACAGGAGAAGGCTCTAAAGAAAGTGCTTTCATCGCTAAATCTTCTATGGAGCAAGAAAAATTATTTGGAGATAAAGAATTAATGGATTTACCAGAATTAGACTTTAGAGCTAAAGTTTCTGAATTTGTTGATGGATTTAACAAAAGAGTTGATGAAGCTGCTTTAGATTCTACATTTGCTGCAAACCAAAAACAAAGTATTACTGGTTTAGAAAAATACTTAACTAAAGTATACGGTGATAAACAATACGCTGCTAAAAACTTAGCAAAAGGTATGGCATCTCCTAAGTTCGTTGACTACGAAAACAATGCTGGAGGTACTACTTCTTTAGATGATTTAAAAGGAAAATACGTGTATATCGATTTATGGGCTACTTGGTGTCAGCCTTGTAAAAACGAAATCCCTTTCTTAAAGCAAGTTGAAGCAAAATATCACAATAAAAATATCGAGTTTGTAAGTATTTCTGTTGACAGACAAAAAGATTATGAAACTTGGAAACAAATGATTGTTGACAAAGAATTAACAGGAGTTCAATTATACGCTAAAGAAGATAAGTCTTTCATGGATGCTTATAGAGTTTCTGGAATTCCAAGATTTATCTTATTAGATCCTCAAGGAAACATTGTAGATGCTAACGCTCCAAGACCTTCTAATCCTAAATTAGTTGAGTTATTCGAATCATTAAACATCTAATTAGAAAATCATTAGAAGTTTAGATATAAAAAAATCCCGCAACGTTAATGTTGCGGGATTTTTTTAACTCCTTTATCCTTGTTTAGATTCATTAAAAATAATATATTTGCCGAATGAATTTTTTCGTAGAAGATGTATCGTTTAAAATATCTTGCGGTGGCAGAAATTGTTACCAACTAGATTTAGGCTATAAAATAATTGACTTTACTTTTTGTCAGCTATTAGCTTTCAGAAAAAAAGTACTAGAATACGCTTCTTACGAATCATTAGAAAACATCATTAACGGCGATAATTTCGTACTCCTTTTCGCTGCAGACAACAAGCATGTTTTATTCTTAGAAGTACCTCAACTTATCGAGCTAAGAGAACTGCTATTAGCTGTTTTCAACCAGAAAACTCTTTACTAAGACTAGCTTTAAATTAGAGCCTTCATTCTTTTTAACGTCTTATAATCTGTATCTTTATAGTATTAAAACTAAACAAAATATTATGGAAACAGCAATAAGAAGAGACATGATTTTAGATGTGGAAGTAGTTGATTTGCTAAACCACCAAATCATGATGGAACAATATGCTTCTTCTAAGTACTTAGCTATGGCGTCTTGGTGCGACCAAAGAGAACTTAGAAACAGTGCTACTTATTTTTATAAGCAAGCTGAAGAAGAAAGAGCTCACATGATGAAGATTTTTAAATTTGTAAACGATAATGGTGGTAGTGCCATCTCTCCTACTGTAACAGAAGTAGCGCATGAATTTGAAAGCTTACGAGCTATTTTTGAAGCTTCTTTAGATGCCGAAATAGAAGTTACTAAAGCTATTCATAACGTATTTAAAACCGCAAGAAAAGTAGGCGATTTCACTTCTGAAATCTTTTTACAATGGTTTGTTACAGAACAAGCTGAGGAAGAAGAAAAAGTAAGAGATATTCTTGACTTAATTAATTTAATGGAAGATATGCCTTTAAAAATGATTGATGAGCGTATTCCTACTGAATAAAACAAAACGTTTATAAAAAGCATAAAAAAATCCCGCAACAATGTTGCGGGATTTTTTGTGTCTTGACTCTTGATTCTAAAATCTCAAATCTCAAATCTCAAATCTATAATCTAGTATCTATAGTGTTCTGGCTTGTATGGACCTTCAACAGTTACACCAATATATTTCGCTTGGTCTTCACGTAACTCAGTTAACTCTACACCAATCTTAGCTAAGTGCAATTTTGCTACTTTTTCATCTAAATGTTTTGGTAACATGTACACCTCATTTTTATACGCATCAGAATTATTCCATAACTCGATTTGCGCTAAAGTTTGATTTGTAAATGAGTTAGACATTACAAAACTTGGGTGACCTGTAGCACAACCTAAGTTTACTAAACGTCCTTCAGCTAATACGATAATATCGTTTCCTTTAACTGTATACTTATCAACCTGAGGCTTAATTTCAACCTTAGTATCTCCGTAAGTATCGTTTAACCAAGCCATTTGGATTTCGTTATCAAAGTGACCGATGTTACAAACGATAGTCTTATCTTTCATTGCTTCGAAGTGCTCAGAACGTACGATATCTTTGTTACCAGTAGTAGTAATTACGATATCAGCCTTACCTACAACAGTTTCTAATTTCTTTACTTCAAAACCATCCATAGCAGCTTGTAACGCACAAATAGGATCAATTTCAGTAACAGTAACGATAGAACCAGCTCCACGGAAAGAAGCCGCAGTACCTTTACCTACATCACCATAACCACAAACCACTACTCTTTTACCAGCTAACATTACATCAGTAGCACGACGAATTGCATCTACAGCAGATTCTTTACATCCGTACTTATTGTCAAACTTCGATTTAGTAACCGAGTCATTTACGTTAATAGCAGGCATTGGTAACGTTCCGTTTTTCATACGCTCGTATAAACGGTGTACCCCTGTAGTAGTTTCTTCAGATAAACCTTTAATTCCAGGAGCTAACTCAGGATATTTATCTAATACCATGTTTGTTAAATCTCCACCATCATCTAAAATCATGTTTAATGGCTTACGGTCTTCACCAAAGAATAACGTTTGCTCAATACACCAATCAAACTCTTCTTCGTTCATACCTTTCCAAGCATATACAGGAGTTCCTGCAGCTGCAATTGCCGCAGCAGCTTGATCTTGTGTAGAGAAAATATTACAAGAACTCCAAGTAACCTCAGCTCCTAAAGCTTGTAATGTTTCAATTAAAACCGCAGTTTGAATCGTCATGTGTAAACATCCTGCAATTCTTGCTCCTTTTAAAGGTTGCTCCTCTTTGTATTCTTCACGTAAACTCATTAACCCAGGCATTTCTGCCTCTGCCAATTCAATCTCTTTTCTTCCCCAATCGGCTAAAGAAATATCTTTAACTTTGTAAGGAACATATGTAACGGTTTTTGTGCTCATATTTTTGTATATTTATATATCTTAAATTTGAGTCGCAAAATTACGAAATAACTTTCTAAAATATGCCTCTTCACAAAACATTAACGGTAAACAACCACGCTAAAGCGTTGATTTGGAAGATAGATGAACCTTTTGAAGAACTTTCAAAAGGGGTATTTCTTACAGATGAAAATCAGCAACGAGTAAATGGTATGAAATCCGATTTGCATCAAAGAGGTTTTTTAAGTGTGCGCCATTTACTAAAAGAAATTGGTTATACTGATAATGATTTGGTGTATGATGAGTATGGAAAACCACATTTAAAAGATGGAAATTTTATTTCGATTACGCATTCATTCATCTTTTCGGCCATTATTATTTCTACAGAACAACCTGTTGGTATTGATATTGAAATGCAGCGAGACAAGATTGTAAAAATTGCCCATAAGTTTACTCCTATTGAAGAATACAAATCGATTGCCAACCACGATGCTTTGGTAAGCAAACTCACCATTGTTTGGGGCGCCAAAGAAAGTTTGTATAAAATCTACGGAAAGAAAAAACTCCGCTTCTTAGAAAACATTTATATTGAAGATTTCTCTTTTGACACCAATGAAACTACAGGTAAAATTTTGTACGAAGGTGAAACTTCTGACTACGATATTCGCTTCTTAGAAATGGAAGGGTTTACTTGTGTATATGCATACTAAGGAACTATTCTATTAAAACACCTTAAACAATTTTGAAACTTTGTAACTTTGTTTCTTTTCAATAAAAAAGAACAATGAAAATCTCTGTAGAACTTACCCTAAGTCCACTTCAAAACGAATTTGAAGAACCTATTATCAACTTCATTAAAAAGTTACGTGCTTCTGGTTTAACTATATTGGAAAATCCATTAAGTACCCAAGTATATGGTGACTATGACACCGTAATGAATTTGATTACTTCTGAGTTAAAAAACACGTTTGAATTAATAGATAATGGATTGCTATTTATGAAAATTGTAAAAACGGATCGTAGCGATTATGAACCAACTTTTTGATTTCCTTTTCGGTCAATATGCCAACTATAATCCCATAGATGTTTGGCTAGAAATTATTGCCGTAATTTTTGGTTTTTTATCGGTTTGGTATTCTAAGCAGAATAAAATTTGGGTGTTCCCTACGGGGATGATAAGCACTGCTATTTTTGTGTACCTCTTGTTAAAATGGGAACTATTAGGCGATATGATGATTAACGGCTACTATTTTAGCATGAGTGTATACGGTTGGTATATCTGGACGCGTAAAGTAGATGCCTCTCACGTTACACCAATTTCTAGAACCACACCAAAAGAGAAAAAAATAAGCATCGCTATTTTTTTAGCAACCCTAATTTTTGTGTATGTTGTGTACACAAGTTTCGACAAATGGACTAACTGGACTGCCTATGTTGATACCGTTACCACAGCTATTTTCTTTGTGGGAATGTGGCTCATGGCAAAACGAAAAATAGAGAACTGGATTTATTGGATTATCGGAGATATCATTTCCGTTCCTTTGTACTTTTATAAAGGATTTACCTTTACCAGTTTTCAATATTTAATTTTTACTTTTATAGCAATTGCAGGATATTTAGCATGGAAAAAGCACTTAAACAACAACCTATCAACCTTGTAAAGGTAGTTTTATTTGGACCTGAAAGTACGGGAAAAACTACCCTTTCTAGTCAGTTAGCACGCCATTACAATACGGTTTGGGCTCCCGAATTTGCTCGGGAATATTTACAAGACAAATGGAATAACGAACGTAAAACCTGTGAACAAAGCGATTTAATTCCGATTGCTGAAGGACAAATGGGTTTGGAAAACGAATTGGCTAGAAAAGCAGATAAAGTCTTGGTTTGTGACACCGATTTGCTAGAAACTAAAGTATATTCTGAAGAGTATTATGGCGGATTCGTAGATCCGAAATTAGATGAGGCTGCCATTGCAAACACTTACGATATTTATTTTTTAACCTATATCGATACTCCTTGGGAGGCCGATGATTTACGCGACAGACCCGAGCAACGTTTGGAAATGTTTAAAGCCTTTGAAAATGCGTTAAAAAAATACAATCGCCCTTATTTGTTATTAAAAGGTGATAAAGAAACCCGCTTAAAAAAAGCAGTAGCAATTATTGATGCGTTACTCGCTGAAAAAGAAAACTTGTATTCTTTTTCGGATACCCTTACCGATGTAGACATGCATTTTATGCATCAAGATTTAGGAACACCCGATTACCCAATTGACTAATGAATAAATACATTAAAGAAAACTGTCAATTCGAGTGAATTTTGCGATTGAAAAGAGCATAATTTGTATCGAGAATTTAGGACTTAGACGCTGGAATAGTTCTCGATAGCTCTGCTGAGCGTAGCCGAAGTAAAATTTTCATCTCGTTATCACTTGATAAAAACCACTCGAACTGACATTAGAAATTAATGCATTCACAAACACCATGAACAAAGAACAACTACTAAAAGAACTCAATTTTAAAGCCGTACGAAGCTCTGGTGCGGGCGGACAGCATGTAAACAAGGTTTCCTCAAAAGTAGAATTGACGTTTACTATCGAAAGTTCTGAAGGACTCACCGAAGAGGAAAAAGAATTGTTGCTTAAAAACCTAGACAACAGATTGTCTAAAGACAATGTTTTAACCCTAAGCTCTCAAGAAAGCCGCTCACAACACCGCAATAAAGAATTGGTAACTGAACGCTTTTTTAACCTCTTAGAACAAGCTTTAGTAGTACCTAAAGTACGTAAAGCTACTAAACCTAAAAAAGCAGCGATCACCAAACGTTTAGACGAAAAAAAACAACACTCAGAAAAAAAAGAAAACCGAAAAAAGTTTCGGTTTTAGAATATAAAAAGTTAAAAACACTATTACCTTTAACTTTTTTACTTAAATCTTTTCTTACAACGGAATATTCCCATGTTTTCTATTAGGTCGTTCTACCTTTTTACCTTCTAACATAGCAAAGGCTTTAATCAGTTTTCTACGGGTGTTTTGTGGCAAAATAACCTCATCTACAAATCCGCGTTCTGCTGCTCGGTACGGATTCGCAAATTTATCAGCATACTCCGCTTCTTTCTCCGCTAGTTTCGCTTCGTGATCGTCTGCTTCGGCAATTTCCTTTTTAAAGATAATTTCACTCGCTCCTTTTGCTCCCATTACCGCAATTTCTGCACTAGGCCATGCAAAATTCATATCGGCTCCAATGTGTTTTGAATTCATTACGTCATAGGCTCCACCATAAGCTTTACGGGTAATTACACTTACTCTTGGCACGGTAGCTTCACTCAACGCATATAATAGTTTTGCTCCATTGGTAATAATAGCGTTCCATTCTTGGTCAGTTCCTGGTAAAAATCCTGGTACATCTACCAACACTAATAACGGAATATTAAAGCAATCACAAAAACGAGTGAATCGTGCTGCTTTTTTAGAACTGTTTACATCCAAACATCCGGCTAAACTCATCGGTTGGTTGGCAACAATCCCAACACTTCTTCCTCCTAAACGCGCAAACCCAACCACGATATTATCAGCATAATCTTTATGGATTTCAAAAAACGAATCAGCATCAGCAATACCATCAATTACTGCACGCATATCGTACGGCTTGTTGGCATTATCTGGAACTATATTGGCTAATTCTTCTCTAATTTCATCGCCTAATTCAAATGGTAACTTTGCTGTAGTTTCTTGATTGTTCTGTGGCATATAGCTCAACAATGTTTTAATATCTTCCAAACATTGTACATCGTTCGCTGCCGTTAAATGCGTAACTCCCGATTTGGTTGCATGCGTACTCGCTCCTCCTAATTCTTCTGAAGTTACTTCTTCATTGGTTACTGTTTTTACTACGTTAGGTCCCGTAACAAACATATAACTTGAATTTTCTACCATAACGGTAAAATCGGTCATCGCTGGTGAATATACTGCTCCACCTGCACAAGGTCCCATAATTGCTGAGATTTGTGGAATTACTCCTGATGCTTGTACATTTCTGTAAAAAATATCGGCATAACCACCTAACGAACGTACTCCTTCTTGAATACGCGCTCCACCAGAATCGTTCAATCCGATTAATGGCGCTCCTACTTTTACCGCTAAATCCATAATCTTACAGATTTTTTCGGCGTGTGTTTCCGATAACGAACCTCCAAACACCGTAAAGTCTTGTGCAAACACATATACTAAACGTCCGTTTACAGTTCCGTATCCTGTTACCACTCCGTCACCATAAAACTTCTGATTTTCCATTCCAAAATCGGTCGTTCTATGGGTTACTAAAATGCCGACTTCTTCAAAAGAACCTTCATCTAAGAAATAATCGATTCGCTCACGAGCGGTTAATTTTCCTTTTTGATGATGACGGTCGGTACGTTGTTGTCCGCCTCCTAACTTTGCTTCGGTAAGTTTATGTTGTAATTCTTCTATTTTAGATTTCATCTATATTCTTTTTTTGGGCGTTCCCCAAGGGTCGGGCTTTCCGCTATATCTTTTGTTGGTTCTCGATACTTGCTTCGCAAACTCGAACTGACAACAAAAGGATGCCGCTGCAATCCCTAACGCACATGATGTATTAACAAGTTTTTAAAATACGTTGCTCTTTTAAATACTGCTGTAAGGCTACTTGTGCAGCAATCTTTGCTTCTTTTTCGTATCCTGCTTTTAACAACTCAGGCGTATAATATTTCTTTACAAAATGAGTATCGAAATTCCCTGAGGTGAAAGCTTCGTGTTCGCATACGAACTTTCCGAACGGCAACGTAGTTTCTATTCCTTTTACCTTATAATTACTAATCGCACTGTTTCATTAACTCAATAGCTTCTTCGCGTGTATTTCCGTAGGTAATCAATTTAGAAATCATCGGGTCGTAATAAATAGGAATTTCCATTCCTTCTTCAAAACCATCATCTACTCGAATATTTTCTCCTTTCGGATGTTGGTAGGTTTCCAACACTCCAATACTCGGTGCAAAATTGTCTAAAGGATCTTCGGCATATACACGTAACTCTAGCGCGTGTCCGTTAATTTGTAAATCGTCTTGGGTGAATGATAGCTCCTCTCCTCTTGCTATTTTTATTTGTTGCTCTACTAAGTCTACTCCCGTAATGAGTTCAGTAACTGGATGCTCTACTTGTAAACGTGTATTCATTTCTAGGAAGTAGAAGTTTTTGTTTTCGTCTAGTAAGAACTCCACTGTTCCAGCTCCTAAATAATCACAAGCTTTCGCAACTCTTACAGCTGCAGCCCCCATGGCTTCTCTAATTTCTGGAGTCAACACACTCGATGGTGCTTCTTCTACTACTTTTTGGTGGCGACGTTGTACCGAACATTCTCGTTCAAATAAGTGTACTACGTTTCCATGAGCATCTGCCAATACTTGGATTTCGATATGACGTGGTGACCCTACATATTTTTCTATAAATACAGAACCATCTCCAAAAGCTGATTCTGCCTCTGAAATTGCACGCTGCATTTGTTCTTTAATATCGGCTTCTTTTTCAACAACACGCATTCCTTTTCCTCCGCCTCCTGCTGAGGCTTTGATTAAAATCGGATATCCTATTTCATTCGCTACTTTCGAAGCATATTCTACATCGGTTACCGCTTCGTCAATACCTGGAACCATCGGAATATCATAGGCTTTTACTGCATCTTTTGCAGCCAATTTACTTCCCATAACTTCAATAGCATGAGTTTTCGGCCCTATAAATACAATTCCTGATTTTGCTACGGCTTCTCCAAAGGCTGCGTTTTCACTTAAAAATCCGTATCCTGGGTGAATTCCATCTACATCTAACTCTTTCGCTACTTCAATAATTTTATCGCCTAATAAATACGATTGGTTAGAAGGTGCAGGACCAATACATACTGCTTCGTCTGCAAAAGTTACGTGTGGTGAGTTCCTATCTGCTTCTGAAAAAACCGCTACCGTTTTAATTCCCATCTTTTTTGCTGTACGCATTACACGCAAGGCAATTTCTCCTCTATTTGCTACTAATATCTTTTTCATCTTATTCCATTTCTATTAAAACCGTATTCTTTTCTACCTTGTCTCCTGCTTGAATCGCTATCGATTTTACGACTCCGTCTCTTGGTGCTTGTAAGGTATTTTCCATTTTCATGGCTTCTAATACCAAAATTCCGTCACCTTCTTTTACTTCTTGACCAATTTCAACATCAACAGAAACAATTAACCCAGGCATTGGTGCCTTGATATCGTTTTCTTTTTTCTCTGCAGCTACTTCTAACCCTAACTCATCAATTAACATATCTAATTCATCAGCAATATTTACCTCGTAAGTATTTCCGTTGATTTGAATGGTGTATGTTTTTTTGTTGAAATTTGTTTGGAGTATGGTAGCTTGATACGATTGGTTACCATCAAGTACATGGTAGTTATTTTTTGATTTTTCTACTATATCTAACGCCTCTATTTGCGCTTCAGTAAAATCAAAATCATGCGTTTTATTAACTCTAGTTTTAAAAGATTTACTCATAAATATCTGATATTTTCACCACTAAAATATTAAAATTACAACGGAATGCGTGTGTTAAATCTATAAATTGATTTAGAATGTTTTTTTACTTTCTTAATTACTTCCTATTCATTTACAAGCAACCCTAGAAAAACCTACTATTTATCGCTCTTAATTCATATTTCATATTTACCTTTGCTCCGTTCTCATAAAGGGGTGCCTTTTTGAGTTATTAGTGTTTAATGAATAGTTATTAGTTAACTTAAAATTTAACATTTACAACTCATAGTTAAAAATAGGCTGAGATCATACCCAACGAACCTGGAACAGGTAATGCTGTTTAGGGAAGCGAGCGTAAATAAAAGGTCTGGTAGACCTTTTTAGCGAGTGCAAAAGTAAAGCTACGCTTTACGCTCATAATTTAATTATTCAATGTTTAACTAAAGAATAATTACCTCTTTTTATTCGATTTTGTTTTTTATAAATGAGACCGATGTCTTTTCGTAAAAAAGTGAAGATAGTAACTTTTTTACTCGTAGTATTCACAACATTAACAACAAGCGCACAAACGTTTATTTTATCTGGTAAAGTAGTTGATGGAAATCAAGAACCTTTAGTGGGTGCAACCGTTGCTGTTAGAAATCAAACCAAAGGAACTTCTACCGATTTTGAAGGTAAATTCAAATTAAACTTACCAAAAGGAACACATGTTATTGAGGTTTCTTATGTGGGGTTTAAAAGCCTTTCACAAGAAGTTAAACTTACCAACAACCAACAAATTACCTTTCAATTAATTTCTATCGAAACAGTGTTAGATGAAGTGCTGGTTTCTGCTGTTCGTGTAAAAGCAGATGCGCCTGTAACACACTCTAACCTTAGCAAACAAGAAATAGAAAAACGTAATTTAGGACAGGATATTCCTGTATTATTAAACTATTTACCTTCGGTAACATCCTCATCAGATGCGGGTGCTGGTATTGGATACACCTATATTCGTGTACGTGGTTCGGATGCTTCTCGTGTAAATGTTACCATTAACGGAATTCCGTATAACGATGCTGAGAGTCAAGGAACTTTTTGGGTTAATATGGGAGATTTTGCTTCTTCTACCCAAAGTTTACAATTACAACGTGGTGTAGGAACTTCTACGAACGGTTCTGGAGCCTTTGGAGCTAGTTTAAACATCTTAACCGATGCTGTTTCAGAGGAAGCTGGTGGAGAAATTTCAAACGCTTTTGGTTCATACGGAACAAGAAAACACACCGTAAAATTTACTACTGGAAAATTAAACGATCATTTTGAGTTTGCAGGACGTTTATCTAACATTTACTCTGATGGATACGTTGATAGAGCTTTTACCGATTTAAAATCGTATTTCTTACAAGGTAGTTATACTGATGACAATACGTTGATTAAAGCCTTAGCTTTTGGAGGAAAAGAAAGAACGTACCAAGCTTGGTATGGCTTAAGTGCTGAGGAGTTACAAGAAAATCGTCGCCAGAACCCGTATACCTACGATAATGAAACCGATAATTATTGGCAAGATCATTACCAATTACATTGGAATGAGAAACTCTCTGATAACTGGTCTACCAATATTGGTTTAAATTATACCAAAGGAGAAGGGTATTTTGAGCAATTTAAAGAAGACAGTGCTGTATCAAAATATGATGGTATTGTAGAAGCGACAGGAACTGACTGGTATGGTTCTCCGGCTACAGATTTAATTGTTCGTCGTTGGTTAGACAATGACTTTTATGTGGCTAATGCTAACGTAACTTATAAAACTGAAAAGTTCGAGTTAATATCTGGTGCTTCTTATAGTAATTATACAGGAGATCATTTTGGAGAAGTTATTTGGGCTAAAGAATTTGCTGATGGAGCTAGTATTAGAGATCATTATTATTTTAGTGATGCTAAAAAAGATGATTTTAGTGTTTTTTCTAAGGCTACTTTTAATGTTTTTGATAACCTAAAAGCTTTTGTTGATCTACAAGGTAGATTTATTGATTATCAAACTAACGGATTAACTTCAGATAGAAACCCTTTAAATGTTGATACTTCGTTTAGCTTCTTTAATCCTAAGCTAGGGGTTACTTACACCATCAATAAAGAAAACAGTATTTATGCATCGTATGCGCGTGCGAACAGAGAACCGAACCGTGATGATTTTCAAAACGGTATCAACGTACAACATGAAACCTTAGATGATTTTGAACTTGGATGGCGTTTACACAATAAAACAGTTCAATTGAATACTAATATCTACTATATGTCTTACGACAATCAACTAATTCAAACAGGTGGATTAAATGATGTAGGAGAATATTTACGTGAAAACGTTAAAGATAGCTATCGTTTAGGAGTAGAAATTGATGCTAATATTAACGTTTCAGACAAGTTTAGCATTAACCAAAACCTTACGGTAAGTAGTAATAAAATCAACAATTTCATGTTAGATCGTGATGGTGTTCAACGCAATATTGGAACTACTGATATTGCTTTTTCTCCTAATATTATTGCTGGAAACGCTTTGGTTTATAAGCCTGTAAAAGGGCTACAATTAGCTTTACTGTCTAAATTTGTTGGTGAACAATATTTAAGTAACACAAATACAGAAGCTTCTAAACTAGATAGCTATTACGTTAGTGATTTTAATGTTAGTTATGAACTTGAAATGAATACAGTTTTTAAATCAATTGTATTTACTGGATTGGTTAACAATCTTTTTGATAAAGAATATGTTGATAGAGGATACACCTATTTAAATACTTGGGACACTCCTGGAACCTCTTTTGAAGTACAAGGATACTATCCGCAAGCCACTAGAAACTTTTTAGTAGGTGCAACGTTAAAATTTTAAGTGGGAAAAGAGCTAAGAAAAAGTAAAACCGAGACAATTGTCTCGATCTTTTTTTATACTCTTGAAAATTAAGTTATAAAAGACTAACTTCGTTATCGGTAGATATAAGTCATTAAAACGAAATTATATTATTAATCACGGTAGCTAATGGAATACAAAAAATATAAAGAATATAAACCAGATACAATATGTTCAGTTGAAAACTGTGATTCAAAAGCAGATTATGAAGTCGTTTTATATGACTATTACCAAAACTATTCCGAAACATTTTATGAACAGGATTATACCTGTCCTTTCCTATGCCAAAAACATCTTGAGGAGAATGAAAATAAGGCTCAAGGCGAGAGAAGACCGAGAAGCTATGTACATTATCCATTTACAAACAAACACAAAGCTCAAGGTTATTCTAAATATAACCCTATCAAAGAAGTTTACCCTCAACTTTTTGACTCTGGAGATATTGAAAACAATAAAAAACTTCAGATTGATCTTAATGAAATCAATGCTGAATTAATAAAATATCTCGCTAAACATCCTGAGTTTATGCGAGAAATGAATCCTCGAAAATTTGAATTTTTAATAGCGGAAATCCTAAAAGATAAAGGCTATGAAGTGACTTTAACACCTAGTACAAGAGATGGAGGAAAAGATATAGTCGCTGTATATAATTCACCCTTTGGGCATCAAATGTTTATAGTTGAATGTAAAAGATATAATGAACATAATAAAGTTGGAGTAGAAGTTGTTCGAGGTTTGTATGGAGTTCAAATGGCTGGAAATTATAATCAAGGGATTATTGCAACAACTTCAACTTTTACAAAAGGTGCAATTGACTTTATTAAACCTTTAAAATTTCAACTGGAATTGAAGGATTTTGGAGATATTAAAGACTGGATTAAGAATTATGGAAAATAAAAACTATCCTTAACAATATACAACCGAAATTATGTTGGATCCGACTACGTCCAAATCCACTCGGAATTTATAATGCTAGTACTAAACCAATAGCAAACACAAAAAATCCCGAGCAAATGCTCGGGATTTTCTTATTCTTTATTTTTTTCTTCCCATTCTAAAATTCCTCCTAGAACATTGTAGGCTTTGTATCCTTTCTTAGCTAGAAGTTCTGTAGCTTTTTTACTTCTACCTCCTGAGCGACAGTAAATATATACAGGTTGCGATTTATCTAACTTTTCTAAAACCTTTCCTTCAAAGTCATCTCCTGTAATATCTATTTTTATCGGATCTTTAATTACTCCCTCTGCCCATTCTTGTGGAGTTCTAACGTCTAACAACTGTACGTTATCTTCGTTTTCTAAAACTACCTGTAAGTTTTCAACCGTGATATCTTTTGCCTCATTGGTTTGAGGTTTACAAGACAATACTACTGTTAAAAATAAACCTACTAAAAATATACCTCTCTTCATTATTTTTATTTTAAGGTTGATGGACAAACAGCTGCTGATCTTGGAATATCAGTTTCTTTAATTGCTTTGTATCCACCTGCAACATCAATTATGTTATGGAATCCTCTAGCTTTTAAAATAGATGCTGCAATTACAGAACGATATCCACCTGCACAATGCACATAAAAATCTCCTTTTGTTGGAAACTCTTCAATATGATCGTTTAAGAAATCTAACGGAGTACTTGGTGCATCTATAATATGCTCACTTGTATATTCTCCTGGTTTACGCACATCAAAAACTGGAGCTCCCTTCGTAAGTTCTTCTGCTAAAACAGTTGCAGGAACCGAACGCAAGGTGTCTACTTCTTTTCCTGCTGCTTTCCAAGCTGCAAAGCTTCCATCTAAATATCCTAATACATTATCAAAACCAACACGAGACAAACGTGTAATCGTCGTTTCTTCTTGTCCTTCAGGAGTAACTAATAAAATTGGTTGTGTAACATCTTTTATTAATGCTCCTACCCATGGGGCAAATGTTCCTCCTAAACCAATAAAAATTGATTGCGGAATGAATCCTTGAATAAATTCTGCTTGATTACGAACATCTAATACCAACGCATCTGTTTCATTTGCTATTTTTTCAAAATCTTCTACTGATAAAGCTTTTGCTCCGCTTTTAATAACTTCATCGATAGATTGGTATCCTTCCTTATTCATTTTTACATTTAAAGGAAAATATTCAGGCGGAGGCAATAATCCGTCTGTTACTTCTTTAACAAACTCCTCTTTAGTCATGTCTGCACGAAGTGCGTAATTGGTTTTCTTTTGATCTCCAATCGTTCCAACTGTTTCTTTACTTAAATTCTTACCACAAGCTGAACCTGCTCCGTGTGCTGGATAAACGATTACTTCATCTTCCAACGTCATAATTTTTGTACGTAAACTATCGTACAATAATCCTGCTAATTCTTCTTGGGTTAAGTTTGCTGCTTTTTGCGCTAAATCAGGACGACCTACATCACCTAAAAATAAAGTATCTCCACTAAAAATTGCATGGTTTTTTCCGTCTTTATCTTTCAACAAATAAGAAGCACTTTCCATGGTATGCCCTGGTGTGTGTAATACAGTAATGGTAATATCACCTAACGTAAACACTTCACCATCTGTTGCGATATGAGCCTCGTAGTTCGTTTTTGCTGTTGGTCCGTATACAATTGTTGCTCCTGTTTTTTCTGCAAGGGTTACGTGACCACTTACAAAATCTGCATGAAAATGCGTTTCAAAAATATATTTGATTGTAGCGCCATCTTTTTCAGCTCTGTTTATATAAGGATCTACTTCACGTAATGGATCTATAATTGCTACTTCTCCGTTACTTTCAATATAATAGGCTCCTTGTGCTAAACAACCTGTATAAATCTGCTCTATTTTCATAATATTATATAGTTATTTATACGCTTGATGTATGTATTGTGCGTATTTTTTTTGGTTTTGATTATCTCCTGTTTTATAAAAATTTACGGCTCCATTAGCACGCATAAAAAAGTGATCTAAACTTACAACATCTAATAAACCACCTCTAAAAAAGGCATCTCTTACTGGCCCTTTTACTCCTGCAAAATAGAATTGGATATTATGCTTGTTAAAATAAACAATACGTTCTTTTAACACGTCTATACCCGTACTATCTACTCTATTAATACTCTCTGCATCTAAAACGATCAACTTTAATGCCTTTCCTTTTTCTGCTGCCATTTCGTCTAATTTATCACGAAAATAGTTTGAATTGGCATAAAATAATTGTGCATCAAAACGGAACACTAAAATTTCTTCTTCTATAATGACTTCCTTGAATCTGTTTTTATTACGATAAAAATCCGAATTTGGCACTTTTCCTAACTCAGCTACGTACGGTCTTGAGGTTCTAAAAATTAAAACGATTAACGATAAAACTACTCCTATTAAAATTCCATATTCAATTCCGAAGAAAATCGTTGCTAAAAAAGTAGCTAATAATAACCAGAAATCTAAGTTATTCGCTTTCCATAACCTTCTTGCTTCTTTTACATTTATCAAGTTAAAAACCGCAACAATAATAATTGCTGATAAAATAGTTTTAGGTAAATGGTAAAATACCGGTGTTAAGAAAAGTAAAGTTATTACTACCAATAATGCCGAAACGATTGCTGAAACTCCTGTTGTTCCACCAGATTCTGCATTGATTGCTGAACGAGAAAAACTTGAGGCTGAAGGATACGATTGAAACAACGATCCAACCATGTTACTTAATCCTAACGCTACTAGTTCTTGGTTTGGTCGAACTCTATATTCATCTTGTTTGGCTTCCAACGTTTTTCCTATAGAAATAGTTTCTAAATACCCTACCATAACCAATGTTGCAGCAATTGGTATTAATTCTCGTATTAATGCTACATCAATTACTGGTATTGAAAACTTAGGAAGTCCTGAAGGAATATCTTTTACAATAGCTACATCTGCAAGTTGATCTCCAAAAAGACGTATTGTTACAATTCCTAATATCACAACGATTAATGCATTTGGAATCTTTCTATTTACTTTTCTAAAAATTATGATAATTATACAGGCTATTAAACCTATAATCGTAGTATTTGTTTTAAAATATTGAAGTCGGAACAAAATATCTTCTAACAACACATGTATTTGATCGCTTTGTACAAAATCTACTCCAAATAAATTTCTAAACTGATTCAGTCCAATAATTAAAGCTACGGCTGATGTAAACCCAGTTATTACTGGTCTCGATAAAAAGTTAACTACAAAACCTAAGCGGAAAATTCCCATTAAAAATTGTATACTCCCTACTACCAACGCAAGTAATATTGCTATACCTATATAACTTTCAGATCCTGTTAATGCTAAGGTAGAAACTCCTGTTGCAACGATTAATGAATCCATTGCTACAGGACCAATTGCTACTTGGCGTGATGTACCAAAAATAGCATACATTAATTGAGGCATTAATGCGGCATACAACCCATAAATTGGTGGTAATCCAGCAATAAGTGCATACGCTATACCTTGTGGAATTAACACAATAGCAACGGTTATACCTGCAACTACATCACCTCTTAATTGTGATTTTTTATAGTTGGGCAACCATTCTAGTATCGGTATGAGTTTTTTTAACAGTTTCATTTTTAAAAGAGCTCTCCTTGGCTACTTCCTTTAATTCTACCTAAATGTTTATAAGCCAAATCGGTTACTTCTCTTCCTCTTGGCGTACGCATGATAAACCCTTGTTGAATTAAAAAAGGTTCATACACTTCTTCTATTGTTTCTGAATTTTCTGCCACGGCAGTAGCTAACGTGGTAATTCCAACTGGCCCCCCTTTGAACTTATCAATAATCGTAGATAATATTTTATTATCCATTTCATCTAGCCCATGTGCATCAACATTTAATGCTTTTAGCGCATATCTAGCGATTTCAATAGTAATGGTACCATCTCCTTTTATTTGTGCAAAATCACGTACTCTACGCAATAATGCATTCGCTATACGTGGTGTTCCTCTACTTCTTCCTGCTATCTCAATAGCAGCTTCCATAGAAATTGGCACTTTTAATATAAATGCACTTCGTTGGATGATGTTTGTTAGCAGTTCAGTTGAGTAATAATGTAATCGACTACTGATTCCAAAACGAGCTCTCATAGGAGCTGTAAGTAATCCTGATCGTGTAGTAGCCCCAACTAAAGTAAACGGTTCTAAATTGATTTGTACTGTACGTGCATTAGGCCCAGATTCAATCATAATATCGATTTTATAATCTTCCATAGCCGAATACAAGTATTCTTCTACTACAGGACTTAATCGATGGATTTCATCTATAAAAAGTACATCTCTTTCATCTAAGTTGGTTAGTAAACCTGCTAAGTCTCCTGGTTTATCTAAAACAGGACCTGAGGTAACTTTAATTCCTACTCCCAACTCATTCGCTAAAATGTGTGCTAACGTCGTTTTTCCTAACCCCGGAGGTCCATGAAATAAGGCGTGGTCTAACGCTTCATCACGCTGATTTGCTGCTTCAACAAAAATCTTAAGATTTTCTATCGCTTGATCTTGACCTGTAAAATCATCAAATGATAGTGGACGTAGCTTTTTTTCAACGTCTAACTCTTCATTAGAATAATGTTTGTTTTCAGGGTTTAGGTTTTCGTTCATATAGTTGCAAATATACTTGAAATAAAACGGTTGTTTTGTAATATATGTTACTTAGCTCTTTACTATGCTAAGATACGTATTGTAGAGAGTTGAGATAACCTATCTTATCAACCATTTACTATTATTTCCATTAGATTCATTATAATAATACAAATTACTATATATTATAGCTATCATAGGAGCTCTATAAATAATGCTTGAAGTTTGACCTTCAGGTGTTGTATTAATTATTCTCTTATTCAATGAATAATTATTAAACAAAGCACTTTTAAGTATTTCATCTATAGATTTAATATAATTATTAAAAGTTTGATTTTCCTCTAACTTTTCGGATGTAAAAGAATTCTTAATACATTCAAAAACACTTGGCATTACTCCCGGATTCATTAAAACATCTGAATAATATAAATCTTTGTTTATTTTTTTATAAAGCTCAAAATATTTTTTTTCTCTCGAAGCATTTGCTATTTCATCAAGTAGATTGTTATATGATTCTTTGTTCTTAGTTAGAAGAAATTTTTCATCAATTAAAATTTGCTCTATCTTCTCACTATAATCATAAATATTAAACGTTTCTAATGTATACTTTTTTGATTTTTTATCAATACATAATTTAATAGTATCGTTTAGTTGATTTTCTTGAGTTATTGATTTACAAGAACAAATCACGAACAATACAATTAATAAAGTTATTCTTATCATCATATATTCTTTTTCAAATTTATTAGTGGAATAAAAATAAAAGCCTCCCAAAATTGGGAGGCTTCTATTTATTTTTTACTTTTTATTAAGATGGCTCTTCTCCATCTAATAATGGTACTGTTTGTGGCACGAAATCTTTTCCGTGAACATACTCACCATTTTCATCTGTTTTACTGTAATCGTAAGCCCATCTGTGAACTTCAGGAATTTCTCCTGGCCAGTTTCCGTGAATAGCTTCTACAGGAGTAGTCCACTCTAATGTATTTGCATTCCAAGGGTTTTGCGTAGCTTTTTGACCTCTATACATTGAGATAAAGAAGTTAGCAATAAAGATTAACTGAGCAGCTCCACCAATAATTGCCATGATAGTCATGAATACGTTGATATCTGCTAAGTCATCAAACATTGGGAAACTTGTATTTGTATAGTAACGACGTGGTAAGCCAGCTAAACCAATAAAGTGCATTGGGAAGAATACTCCGTAAGCTGTAATAATTGTTAACCAGAAGTGCCAGTAACCTAATGTTTTGTTCATCATTCTACCATACATTTTAGGGAACCAGTGGTACACACCAGCAAACATTCCTAATAAGGCAGATACCCCCATTACTAAGTGGAAGTGAGCCACTACGAAATAGGTATCGTGAACGTTAATATCTAATGCTGAATCTCCTAATACTAATCCTGTTAAACCTCCTGTTACGAATGTAGAAACTAATCCGATAGAGAACATCATCGCTGGGTTTAACTGTAAGTTACCTTTCCATAATGTAGTTACGTAGTTAAACGCTTTTACTGCTGATGGAATTGCAATTAATACTGTTGTAAATGTAAATACAGAACCTAAGAATGGATTCATTCCTGATACGAACATGTGGTGACCCCATACGATTGTAGATAAGAATGCAATTGCCATAATAGATCCAACCATTGCACGGTATCCGAAGATAGGTTTACGTGCGTTAGTAGAAATTACTTCAGAACTAATACCTAATGCTGGTAATAAGATGATATATACCTCTGGGTGACCTAAGAACCAGAATAAGTGTTCAAATAATACTGGTGAACCTCCTTGGTAGTGTAATACTTCTCCAGAAATAAAAATATCTGATAAGTAGAAAGAAGTACCAAAGCTTCTATCAAAGATTAATAATAATGCTGCTGATAATAATACTGGGAATGAAATTACACCAATAATTGCTGTAATGAAGAAAGCCCACATTGTTAATGGCAATCTTGTCATTTTCATTCCTTTGGTACGTAAGTTTAAAACTGTTACGATATAGTTTAATGATCCTAGTAAAGATGAAGCAATGAAAATTGCCATAGATACTAACCATAATGTCATACCTGTACCTGAACCTGGAATTGCTTGTGGTAAGGCAGATAATGGCGGATAAATTGTCCATCCTGCAGATGCTGGTCCTGCTTCAACAAACAGTGAAATAATCATGATTACTGATGATAAAAAGAATAACCAGTATGATACCATGTTTAAGAATCCTGAAGCCATATCACGTGCTCCAATTTGTAACGGAATTAAAAGGTTAGAGAAGGTACCACTTAAACCTGCCGTTAATACAAAGAATACCATGATTGTACCGTGTATTGTAACTAAGGCTAAGTACATATCTGGGTTCATAATTCCATCTGTTTGATGGTTACCTAAGAACGCTTCAACAATTGAAAACGATGTATCTGGCCATGCAATTTGTAAACGAAACAACATAGACATAAAACCTCCTATGATACCCATAAATATACCTGTAACTAGGTACTGCTTAGAGATCATTTTGTGATCTTGACTAAAGATGTATTTAGTTACAAATGTTTCTTTGTGATGATGATCTGACATAATCTATATCTTTATATACTTTTAAAAAATATCTTATTTTATTACTTGAGCTAATGTTTGTTGTTCTGACAACCACTTGTTGTATTCGTCTTCTTCTACAACAGTAATTTTCATTTGCATGTTGTAGTGAGAGGCTCCACAAATTTTGTTACATAATAATACATAATCAAACTCATACGGGTCTTCTCCTTTAGCTCTTCTAATTTTGTTAATTCCATCCGTTTTAGCAACTACTTCTGAGTTCTGACGCATTTCAGCAGTTGTATACTTTGGTGTGAAAGCAAATTGAGTAACCATACCTGGAACACAGTTCATTTGCGCTCTAAAGTGAGGCATATAAGCAGAGTGTAATACGTCTTGTGAACGGAACTTGAATAATACCTTTTTACCTTTTGGTAAATATAATTCTGTTACTTGCTTATCATCTTGTGCACTTGGGTCAGACATGTCTACACCCATAGTGTTAATTCCTTTGATAAAGTTTACATTACCAAGACCTAATTGGTTATCTTCACCTGCATAACGAGCATCCCAACGGAATTGTTGAGAGTAAACCTCAATAACGATTGGGTTTTCATCGTCTCCAACATACATAATGTTGTTCCAAGCCCATAAACCGTATCCAATTAACAATACAATTGTTACTGCAGGAATTGTTGTCCAAATTAACTCTAATTTGTGGCTATCAGCATAAAATAATGCTTTGTTGTTTTTATTTCCTCTGTACTTATAAGTAAAGAAGAAAATTAAAAACTGCATACCAAACTGAACGATTCCAATTAACCAAAATGTAATATTGAATAAGTTATCGTCATGCTCTCCTTCAACAGAAGCAGCTTCAGGTAACATGATTACATTCATTGCTATTAAGCAATAAATCATCATTGCATAAAGGAATGCTAGGAAAGCTAACGAGTATTTAGCTTGTTTTTCGTTGTCTTCATCTGTAGCAATTACAGAACGGAAATTCATTATACGAGTAATTTGCCAAAAACTTACTCCGATTGCAACTGCTATGAAAATATAAAATAAAGCGAGCATATTATCTAAACTATTTGTTTATTAATTCTTTTTAATTAATGATGATTACTATCTTCTCCTGTGTGTTCGATATTGTAGTAATGATAGGTTTCACTTTCGTGTAAGTAAGGGTTTCCTTTTGGTACTGGATTAGCTTTAGCAAATGCACTAAACGTAGCAAAGATAAATAATCCTGTAAAGAATAATAATCCGCTTATTTCACCAATTCCGAATCCCCATTGACCACCAACGGTTCCTGGCATAATCATTACAAATAAGTCAATATAATGACCTGCTAAGATTACAACACCTCCTAAGATTACAAACCAAGGTCTGCTCTTAAAATCACTGTTGATTAACAATAATACTGGGAAAACAAAGTTCATTACAACCATTGCTAAGAATGGTACTTTGTATTCGTTAAAACGTAATAAGAAATACGTTGTTTCTTCTGGCATGTCTGCATACCAAATTAACATGAACTGTGCGAACCATAAGTATGTCCAGAATACTGAGAAACCAAACATAAATTTCGCTAAGTCGTGAATATGACTATCGTTTACTAATGGTAATGCTCCTTTTGAACGTAAGTAAATAGTTACCATAGCAATTACTGTTAAAGCAGATACTAAGAAAGTAGCTAATACATACCATCCAAATAATGTAGAGAACCAGTGAGGGTCGATACTCATAATCCAATCCCATGACGCCATACTTTCAGTAATCATAAAGAATACTAAGAAAATAACTGTAGCGTTGTAGTTTTTCTTGTGTTGTTTTAAATCACCATTATCTTGTGCTAAAGACCACTTTCTGATAAGGAAATAGTAAACATTCCATCCTGCTAAGTATACAATACTTCTAATTAACCATCCTGGAGTGTTTAACCACCATTTTTTACCATCTACAATAGCATCGTAGTTTTCACTTGTAGGATCAGTTACTCCTTCTCCCATCCAAGTAAATAAGTGGTTCATGTGCATCGCTGTTAATATTAAGAACGCTAACATGAAAACACTTACGTAATGTATGTTTGAAGAAATAGCTTCCATTACTCTGTGTAATACTACTGACCATCCTGCTTGTGCAACGATTTGAGATCCGTAAAAAGCTAATACTAATAAAGTGATTCCTAAAGAGAATAATAAAGCTACATACATTGCAGACCATGGTCTGTTTTGCATTTGGTGTAAAGCGTGCTCTGCGTGAGCATCATGATCTTCACCATGTGCTTCAGCTACTGCATGAGTTTCTTCTTTTACTTCAGTTTGTGCTATTTCTTCCTTAACTTCAGCTTCATTTGCATTAACAACTGTTGAGTCTTGTGCTTGTTCTGCAACGTTTGCTACAGTCTCTTCTACTTGAGTTGCTGTGCTATCTGCTTGAGTTTCTTCAGTAGCTACTTCTTCTACATGCTCTTCTACTTTAGCTTCTTCAGCATGCTCCTCTTCAGTGTGAGTCGCTGTTGCTTCATGACCACCGTGGTGAGCATCTTGTTTTGCTAAAATTTCTTTTGCATCTTCTAATGTTTTAGGTGCTGTAAAGAAACTATAACCTGTTCCTAAAAGTCCTACAGCCATTAAAACAATAGCTAGCATTTTTAATTTTCCTGAAAACTGGTACATATCTTAACTATCTATTATAGACTTATTTTAATTCGCTTCTTAATTTTTCTACGTATTGTACAACTTGCCAACGCTCGTTGTATCTTAACTGTGACGCGTGAGATCCCATTAAGTTTTTACCGTACATAATTACGTGGTAAATGTTTCCTGGTGTTAACTCTCTATCGGTATAACTTGGAATACCGTTGAATTTATCTCTTTGAGATAATACTCCGTTTCCGTCTCCTGTTGTACCGTGACAAGAAGCACAGTAAATATCGTATAACACTTTACCTTTTTCTAAGTTTTCCTCAGTTGTTGGTAATGGATTTTTTAATTCTGCTTTCGCTTTTTCATATCCTTCATTTGTATCAGGAATATCATAAGCTACTACACCGTTTCTACTTACAGTACCTGCAACAGGTTGTATGTTTACCATCTTGCTATTTACACCTTCTGCTCCATTAGCGTCGTAAGGAACAGACACATACATGTCTGGCATAAATTGTACTTGTGGTTTACGTTTATCGTTACAAGAACTTAAGCTTGTTACTACTACAGCTAAAGCGATAATTATTTTTAAACTCTTCATATCTCTTTATTAGTGCGTTTCTACTACGTTAATTTCTACAGCTCCTGTTGTTTCTAACAATGCTACTAACTCTTCTTCGTTTCCGTGAACCGGAACTTCCATTAAGAAATGATCGTCTGTAGTTCTTGGATCTGGGTTTTCAGCTTCTTTAAATGGCCAAATCTTACTTCTCATATAAAAAGTGATTACCATTAAGTGTGCTGCGAAGAATACTGTTAATTCGAATAAAATTGGTACGAAAGCTGGCATGTTAGCTGCCCAAGAAAAGTTTGGTTTACCACCAATATCTTGAGGCCAATCAGCAATCATAGTATACCATGTTAACCAAACTGCTACTGATAAACCTGTAATACCATATAAAAAAGCAGTAATTGCTAAACGTGTTGGAGCTAAGCCCATTGCTTTGTCTAATCCGTGAACTGGAAATGGACAAAATACTTCTTCAATATGATGATTTTCTGATTTTACTTTCTTAACGGCATCCATTAAGATATCATCATCATTATATAATGCGTGAATTACTTTATTAGTGCTCATTGTTCTCTTCTCTTGATTTTTTAAAATTCTCACCTGATGATTTCAAAATAGTCTTAATCTCTGCCGTAGGGATTACTGGGAATGTTCTTGCATATAATAAGAATAATACAAAGAAGAACCCGATAGTTCCTATGAAGATACCTACGTCTACAAACGTTGGCTCAAAACGCCACCATGTAGATGGTAATTGCCCTTTACTTAATACAATTGCAATGATATCAAAACGCTCGAACCACATACCGATGTTAATTACAATTGAGATAATGAAAGACCAGATAAAACTTCTTCTAATTTTTTTAATCCATAATAACTGTGGAGTGAAAATGTTACAGATTAATAACGACCAGAATGCCCATCCATAAGCACCTGCTTCAGCACCAAACGATAAGTATGTATAGTTTTCATAAGGAGAACCTGTATACCATGCGATGAAGAATTCAGTTGCATACGCTACAGCTACAATACCACCTGTTAAAATAATTACGATGTTCATATACTCTACGTGTAAACGCGTAATATATGCTTCCATGTTCGTAACCTTACGCATAATACCTAATAAGGTTTGTACCATTGCGAATCCTGAGAAGATCGCCCCTGCTACGAAGTAAGGAGGGAAAATTGTTGAGTGCCATCCTGGGTTGATAGAAGTAGCGAAGTCCATCGATACAATTGTGTGTACAGAAAGTACTAATGGTGTTGCTAAACCTGCTAATACTAACGACACTTCTTCAAAACGTTGCCAGTCTTTAGCTCTACCAGACCATCCGAAAGATAATAATGCATAAATTTTCTTTTGGAAAGGTTTTACAGCTCTATCACGAATCGTTGCAAAATCAGGTAATAAACCAGTCCACCAGAAAACTAATGATACCGATAAATACGTAGAAATTGCGAATACATCCCATAATAATGGCGAGTTAAAGTTAACCCATAATGATCCGAATTGGTTAGGAATTGGTAATACCCAGTATCCGTTCCATGGACGTCCCATGTGGATGATTGGGAACAATCCTGCTTGGAATACCGCAAAGATTGTCATCGCTTCTGCAGAACGGTTAATTGCCATTCTCCATTTTTGACGGAATAATAAAAGTACTGCAGAGATAAGTGTTCCTGCGTGACCAATACCTACCCACCATACGAAGTTGGTAATATCCCATGCCCAACCGATGTTTTTACTTAATCCCCAAACACCGATTCCTGTTCCTACGGTGTAGAAGATACATCCAAATCCCCATAACATTGCTGCTAAGGAGATATAGAATGCTATATACCAATTTTTGTTTGCTTTACCTTCAATAGGTCTTGCGATATCTTCCGTAATATCATGGTAACTCTTGTCACCAAGTATTAAAGGTTCTCTATAAGATGATTCGTAATGAGACGACATAAATCTATATACTTATTAATTTTACTATTAAGCTTCGTTTGTATTTCTTACTTTCACTTGGTACACTACGTTTGGTTTTGTACCAATATAATCTAACACATGGAATGCTCTTTTATCTTCTTTTAATGCTGTAACTGTATCTTCAGAGTTGTTAATATCTCCAAATACCATAGCTCCAGTAGAACAAGCTGCAGAACAAGCTGTTTCAAACTCATCTTTGTTTACAGCTCTACCTTCTTTCTTAGCTTTTAAGATGGTAGCTTGTGTCATTTGAATACACATAGAACATTTTTCCATAACTCCACGAGAACGAACAACTACGTCTGGGTTTAATACCATTTTTCCGTACTCATTGTTCATGTTAAAGTCAAACTCGTTATTTTCAGCGTAGTTAAACCAGTTGAAACGACGAACTCTATATGGACAGTTGTTTGCACAGTAACGAGTACCTACACAACGGTTATATGCCATTTGGTTTTGACCTTGACGACCGTGAGATGTTGCTGCTACTGGACATACTGTTTCACATGGTGCGTGGTTACAGTGCTGACACATCATTGGTTGGAAAGCAACCTGTGGATTTTCAGCTGGGTTTTCTAAAGCATCAAATAAATCTCCTTTGCTTAACTCTAATACTTTTTCAGTATATCTTCTTTCAACTTCTTGGTTAGCTAAATTAGGGTTCTTAGCTTTGAACTCTTCTAAAGTAATTCTTGGCTCTCCATTTTCATTTTTCTCATATTGCTTATCAACAACAGTTGAAGAATAATAACGGTCAATACGTAACCAAGCCATATCTCTACCAACTCTCATTTCATCTTTACCAACAACAGGTACGTTGTTTTCTGCGTGACATGCAATAACACAAGCCCCACATCCTGTACAAGATGTTAAGTCGATAGATAAGTTAAAGTGGTGTCCTAAACTTCTATCATGCTCATCCCATAAGTCGATTTTACTTCCTTCAACTTCTTGGTGATCGTAAGAAACCATAAATGGCTTGTTCCATGTATGTTTAGGATCTAAACTCTTATCGT
>NZ_JAPEHZ010000030.1 GCF_028823685.1 Tenacibaculum sp. L6
AAAGAAGATGGAGATGCTTTAATTACATCAATTGCTTCTAGCACAGTAAGTGGTACTTTAACAAAAACCAATGAAAATGCAGTAAATTCAACTGTTGTTCCTGGGGTTCAGCATATAAATGATATTGTAGTTCGAAATAACTCTGGAGTTTCTGAGGTATATCTAGCTGCTGGAGAAGCAGGATATACTGGAGGAGTTTCATTAGGAGGAGACAAAATAGGGGTGTATAAATCTACAGACGGCACAACTTTTACAAAGGTAAATTTTCCAAAAACTTCTGGAGGTAATGATTATGAGCCTAATAATATTGAAATAGCTTCAGACAACTCAATTTATGTGAGCACTACTGCAAGTTTTACTTTTGGTGATGGAGGAGGAGCTATTTTTAAGTCGACAGATGGAGATAATTTTAATTTGGTACATTCTATAGACAATGGACTAAGAACTGAAATAGCACTTTCACCTACGAATGCAGGAACAATTTATGTTTTAGCTGAAATAAATGATTCAACTGCCCCAGTAAAAATATTCAAAACTACTAACGGATTTACAACAGTAAATGAAACAGCCTTACCAAATGATGCAGATACAGATATAGCTGCGAACGACTTTACAAGAGGTCAGGCTTTTTATGATTTGTTAATAAAAGTAGATCCAAACGATGAAAATGTAGTGTATGTAGGAGGAATAGATTTATTTAAATCTACCGATGGAGGAAGCTCTTGGAATCAACTATCTCACTGGTATGGAGGTTTTGGAAAACAATACGTACATGCAGATCACCATGGGATAGCATTTGCATCTTCAACTAGAATGATTTTTGGAAATGATGGGGGAGTATACTTTTCTAATAATTCTGGATTTATTATAACAGAAAGAAATAATAATTATAACACGGTTCAATTTTATACTGTTGGAGTAGCACCCACAACTGCTTTTGACGGAAAAGAATACTTTTTAGCGGGTGCACAAGATAACGGTACTCGATTAATAGCAGATGCTACAGAAGGGATAAATAGTGCTGAAAGAGTTTTTGGAGGAGACGGAGCAGCTAGCTTCTTTGATACAGACGGAACAGATAAATATTACATAGTTAATTATGTGTACAATCAAGCAATAGAATTAAAGAATTTAGCAACTGATGAAGTAATTGTAATTAACGATGAAGATGCCGCAAATGGTGATTTCATTAACCAAGAAGAACTAGATTCAAATTTGAATATTCTATACTCAAATTATTCATCAGGAACGAATTATATAGTAAGAAGGTATTCAAATATTCTATCTACTGCAGTAATAAAGCAACCATTATCTAATTCATTAATGGATGCAGAACCTTCAGCGTTGAAAGTTTCCCCCCATACAACAACTTCAAGCAAGTTATATCTTGGACTAAAAAATGGAAAACTATTAAAGGTTGAAGAAGCAAATTCAGGTTCAGGAACTTGGTCAGAAATTACAGGTCCAGAGTTTATCGGATCAGTTTCTGATATTGAATTCGGTGTTAATGAAAACCAAATATTTGTTACGATGCACAATTACGGAGTACAAAATATCTGGTATACAAATGATGGAGGGGCTAACTGGGTAAGTAAAGAAGGAAATTTACCAGATATTCCAGTAAAAGCTATTTTGCAAAATCCACTAAGCACTAATGAGGTTATTATAGGTACCGATTTAGGTGTGTGGAAAACACAAAACTTTGATGATGCTTCACCAAATTGGTCTCAATCGTATAACGGTATGAGTAATGTACCTGTTTTAGATCTAGATTTAAGAAATGACAATACTGTTTTTGCAGCTACTTATGGTAGAGGTATTTTCTCTGGAAAATTTACAATTGACCCTAATGGAGATGCTGATGGAGACGGTGTGTTAAACGGAGTTGATAACTGCCCTAATACAGCAAATGCAGACCAAGCAGATATTGATAATAATGGAATAGGAGATGTGTGTCAAGATACAGATGAAGATGGTGTTTTAGATGTTGATGATAACTGTCCTAACACAGCAAATCCAAATCAAACAGATATTGATAATAATGGAATAGGAGATGCGTGTCAAGATACCGATGACGATGGTGTAATGGATGATGTGGATAACTGTTTAACTACAAAAAATCCAGATCAAGCAGATACTAACGGTAATGGTATAGGTGATGTGTGTGATACGAGTTATAAGAATGCAGATAACATTTCTGTTAAAACAATTTCAGAAACTTGTGTTGATCAAAACGATGGAAAAATAGTAGTAGAGGCAAAACAAACCTATGTAAGTTATACAGTAACTGTTAAAGGAACTTCAACAGATGTAACCGAGCAATTAACAACCGCTTCAATTACGTTCTCAGATTTAGCTCCAGGAACTTACGAAGTATGCGTAAAAGTTAATGATAGAGATGATTATGTTCAATGTTATGAAGTTAATATTACAGCATCTAATCCAGTAGCATTAAGATTGGCTAAAAATGAAGTATCTCAAAACTATACGGTTAGTGTAACCTCAGGAACGGCACCATATACAGTATATTTAAACGGAAACATACTAGATACATTTACGACATCAACATTTGATGTAAATACTAAAAATAGTGGAGTTTTAGAAGTTAAAACTGCCAAAGCATGTGAAGGAAAGCTGACTGAAATTATTGATAATATTTTCTTGAAAAGAAACCCAGTTTCAGAAACTATTGATTTGTTATTACCAAATAACGCAGCATCAAGTTTTGAAATAAAAGTGTACGATACTAAAGGAAAAATAGTGTTAGATGGAAGTTTTGAGAAACAAGGGAACGAATTATCAATTCCTTTTAACGGATTCAATTCAGGAACCTATATCCTTAAAGTAGGAAACGAAAACACCAACACATTTAAAGTTTTAAAACGATGAGAAAAGCAATAAAAACAATCGCCCTATTTTCACTTCCTTTATTTGTGGCTTGTGGAGGCGGAAGCAAAGAACCTGTAAATGAAGCACCAACAAGTGTAAACTTGGTATATCCTACAGAAAATTTATTATGTATAGATAATAGTATTCCATTTGATTGGAGCGATGCTACAGACCCTAATAATGATAATATTAGTTACAAAGTAGAAATCTCAAAAAACAGAGAATTAACCAATATTGCTAAATCACAAACAGTAAGTAATTCTCAAGCTACAATTACTTTAGAAAAAGGGGTAGCATATTACTGGAGAGTTACTGCAGTAGATAATAAAGGAAAGCAAGGTGAGCCGTCATCAGTATTTGCTTTTTATACAAAAGCAGATGGAGAGAGCAATATAGCACCCTTTACGGCAGAATTAGTGAAACCAGCAGACGAGGACGCAGTGGATGAACTAACGGTTACTTTAGAGTGGAAAGGAGCCGATTCTAATACAGGAGATACCTTAACCTATGATGTTTATTTTGGTGAAGATGCAACTCCAACAACGTTAAAAGAAGAAGGTATAAGCACCAATAGTGTAGAGGCAACTGTCGAGTCAGGAAAAACTTACTATTGGAAAGTAAATACAATTGATAATGCAGGAGCAAAATCGATTGGGCAAATATGGAGTTTTACAGTAAAATAAAACAAGAGTTTAGAATAAAAAACGACGCTATTCAGCGTCGTTTTTTATTGAACTTATTTATTTAAATACTTTTCTGCAACGCTATTCAGCGTCGTTTTTTATTGAACTTATTTATTTAAATACTTTTCTGCAACTTTTTCAAGTTCATCGTACCAATTCTGACCAAACTTTCTAATTAAAGCTTGTTTTACAAATTTGTATACAGGTACTTGCAGTTCTTTTCCTAAAGAGCAAGCATCATCACAAATTTCCCATTTATGGTAATTAACTGCAGCAAACTCACTATAATCTTTTACACGAACAGGATATAAATGACAAGAAACAGGTTTTTTCCAATCTACAATTCCTTGGTTATAGGCTTCTTCAATAGCACACAAGGCAGTTCCTTTATCATCAAAAATAACATAAGCACAATCGGCATCATTGATTAAAGGAGTTTCTAATTCTCCAAAATCGCTAGTTATCCAAGTTCCTTGTTTTTCAATAGCTTCAATACCTTCTTTGCGTAAAAAAGGTTTAATTTTAGGATAAATTTCTTCCAATATTTTGGTTTCTTCTTTTTCTAACGGAGCACCTGCATCACCATCAATACAACAAGCACCTTTACAAGCAGATAAGTTACAGACAAACTCTTTTTCTATAAGATCTTCTGAAACGATGGTTTTTCCTAATTGAAACATAAAATGTATTTAAAGTTGGAAGTTTATATGACTTCACGTAAATTTAAATGCAAAAATACTAGATTGTAACATTACTTATATAATTTTGCACACGAAAAACATCAACTATGAACTTTAACTTTAAAGAAATTTTTACAGCCTTTATGGTATTATTCGCGGTAATTGATATTGTTGGAAACATTCCTATTATTATCGATTTACGTAAAAAAGTAGGGCACATTCAATCAGAAAAAGCCTCAGTTATTGCAGGTTTTATTATGATTCTATTTTTATTTTTAGGACAAAGACTATTAAATTTAATTGGTATAGACGTCCATTCTTTTGCAGTAGCAGGAGCTTTTATCCTATTTTTCTTAGCATTAGAAATGATTTTAGGAATTACCTTATATAGAAGTGATGATGAAGAAGAGGCTTTAAGCGCAACAGTTTTTCCGTTAGCATTCCCATTAATTGCAGGTCCAGGGAGTTTAACAACCTTACTTTCTTTACGTGCAGAGTTTAGTTTAGAAAACATCATAGTAGCAGTATTGTTAAATGTAATTGTAATTTACATCGTGTTAAAAACATCTTCTAAAATTGAACGTGTAATAGGTCCAAACGGAATTAACATTATTAGAAAAATATTTGGAGTTGTGCTACTAGCAATTGCAGTTAAATTATTTGCAGCCAATATTAAAATATTACTAGCATAAAATGAATTTTGACGTATTAGTTGTTGGAGGAGGCGTTGCTGGAATGCAATGCGCCTTAGTTTTAGGTTCTGCATTAAGCAAAGAATATGCTGAAGGAAAAAAGGTTGGAATTATTATGCACCAACGAGCTTCTCATTTACAAGATGCTTTATTTAATAATGTGCTAGGTTTGGTTCCTGGAACTCTAGGGAAAGATATTTTAGAGGAAGGAAAAAAACAGCTAGAAGAAATCTATCCTGAAGTTATTCAAATTGAGAATGAAAAGGTAGTAGCAGTTCTGGATGAAGGTGAAGGGTATAAAATAATCACTAATAAAGGAGAGTATATAAGTAAAATGGTAGTGATTGCATTAAACTATGCAAAACCATTTGAAATTGCTGGCTTAGAGCAATATGTAGAAAAGCATATACGAGCTAATGCAATGAAAGATAGGATACAACTACGTAACTTTAACCATTTAATTAAAGACGGATTGTATGTTTGCGGAACCTTAGCGGGTTGGCGGAGTCAGTTTGCCATTGCTGCTGGAAGTGGAGCAAGTGTTGCAACAGATATTTTAACGGTATGGAATGATCACATACCAACCAAAGTACACGATAAGAATAAATAAGAATAATTATCAATAGTAGTAGATTATGAAGAAAGTAATTGGACTCATAGCAATGTTAGCATTGTTTGTGAATTGTGGAGGTAGCGATAGCGAAGTTATACCCCCAAAAGAAGAAAAGGTTGTCGCTGTAAATGACTCTTATGAAGTAACCGAAGATACAGCTTCTGAATTAAACTTCTTATCAAATGATACGTATACGCAAGGAAGTATAGAAGTGTCGTTCCCAACAACCTCTAATGAAAATGGTATTATAGTTCAAACCAACAATAAAATAACTTATACGCCAGCTAAAAGCTTTGTAGGTGCAGATTCTTTTACTTATACTATTTGTAGTACAAAAGAAGAAGATAAATGTGCAACAGCAACAGTAAGTATAACTGTTGTAGATCAAGGAAATCCAGAAGCAAAAGATGATGCTTATACTACACAAAAAAACACAGAAATTACGATTAGTAATTTCTTAGAAAATGACAATCTAATTGATGATGCAGAATTTGAATCTATTGATAATTCTAGCACAAATGGATCGGTTACCTTAAATAGCAATGGAACAATAAAATATGTGCCACAAGCTGATTTTGTAGGTAATGACACATTTACATATACAATTTGTGATGATGATACTACAAAAAGTTGTTCTACAGCCACTATAACTATTAAGGTAGAAGAGCCTTCTAATAATGCAGGGAGTTTTAATATACCTTCTGAATTAGCTGAATATTATAAAAATACCGATTTTAATTTGACGGGTAATGACCTAAAAGAAGAATTAGCTACAACGATAATAGGTACACATACTACCAACTTATCATATACTCCTGGTGTATGGGATGTATTAAAACAATCTGATTTAGATCCTACAGATAATAGCAAAGTAGTCTTAATTTACGGGTATGATGATAATGACGGAAATTATGTAACAGATAGAACTCGTAGTAAAGATGCAAATGGAGGCGCACAAGGAACTGATTGGAATAGAGAACATGTATACCCTAAGTCTTTAGGAAACCCGAATTTAGGAACATCTGGACCTGGTGCAGATGCACATCATTTAAGACCTTCTGATGTTAAATTTAATAATGATAGATCGAGTAAAAAATTTGCTGCTGGCTCAGGTAATGCTGGTGATGTTTCTGGAAACTGGTATCCAGGTGATGAATGGAAAGGTGATGTAGCGCGTATGATGATGTATATGTATTTACGATATGGGAGTCAATGTTTACCAAAAAATGTAGCTGTAGGTTCTACAGTAGCTTCTGACAGTAATATGGTTGCTTTGTTGTTAGAATGGAATGCTGACGACCCTGTGTCTGATTTAGAAATACAACGTAATAATGTTGTAGCTAATAATCAAGGAAATAGAAATCCATTTATTGATAATCCGTATTTAGCTACTCTAATATGGGATGGTAGTGAAGCGGATAACACCTGGAAGTAACGATTTATTTTTACTATAATTGAAAAGCCTGAGCAGATGCTCAGGCTTTTTTGATTTTGTAATAGATAGTCCCCCACAGATTATCATATTGTAATCAATAGTGGCAAATGTATTTTCTTTTTAAGTTTACAGAACGGAAAAAGGCACAAGCGTAATAAATTTAAGAATGAGTGAAAATTGATATAATTGAACATAAAAAAACAGCCCGAAGCATTTGCTTCGGTTTTTTTATCTATAAAATTATAAAGTCTTATCCTTTAAAACTAGCTTTTAAGAACTCAGAGTTCATACGAGCAATATTTTCTAAAGAAATTCCTTTCGGACATTCAACCTCACAAGCTCCAGTGTTAGTACAGTTACCAAAACCTTCTAAATCCATTTGAGCTACCATGTTTTTAACACGTTCAGTAGCTTCTACTTGTCCTTGAGGTAATAAAGCGTATTGAGATACTTTTGCTCCTACAAATAACATTGCAGATGAGTTTTTACAAGTAGCTACACAAGCACCACAACCAATACAAGTTGCAGCATCCATTGCTTTATCAGCATCTTCTTTAGGAACTAAGATTGCATTCGCATCGGTAGTGTTTCCAGAAGTGTTTACAGAGATGTATCCTCCTGCTTGTTGAATTCTTTCAAAAGAACCTCTGTCAACTACTAAATCTTTAATTACAGGGAAAGCAGCAGCTCTAAATGGCTCAATTGTAATTGTATCACCATCGTTAAACATACGCATGTGTAACTGACAAGTAGTTACACCACGGTCTGGTCCGTGTGCTTCACCGTTGATATACATTGAACACATACCGCAAATTCCTTCACGACAGTCGTGGTCGAATGCTACAGGCTCTTCACCAGTATTTACCAATTGTTCGTTTAATACGTCCATCATTTCTAAGAAAGACATATGCTCAGAAATATCGGTCACCTTATATTCGACCATTTTTCCTTTATCGTTCGCTCCTTTTTGTCTCCAAATTTTTAGCGTAAGATTCATGTTACTCATATCTCTTTTCTTATTTGTATGAACGTTGTTTTAGTTCAATATCGTTAAACTCTAATTCTTCTTTGTGTAAAACAGCATCAGCTGGTTCACCTTTATATTCCCAAGCAGCAACGTAAGCAAAGTTAGCATCATCACGTTTAGCTTCTCCTTTTTGAGGTCCATCTAATTCAACAGACTCTTCTCTAAAGTGTCCTCCACAGGATTCAGTTCTGTTTAAGGCATCTTTAGCGAATAATTCTCCTAATTCTAAGAAATCAGCAACTCTTCCTGCTTTTTCTAATTCAGGATTCATTTCGTTAGCTTCTCCAGGAACTTTTACGTTTTTCCAGAAATCTTCACGTAACTCTTTAATTTCAGCCATTGCTTCTTTTAAACCTTGTTCGTTACGCGCCATTCCACATTTATCCCACATGATTTTTCCTAATTTCTTGTGGTAGTAATCTACAGAATGCTCTCCGTTATTGTTGATGAAGAAATCAATACGATCTTTAACCGCTTTTTCAGCTTCTTCAAATTCTTTTGTTTCAGTTGAAATTTTTCCTGTACGGATATCATTTGATAAATAATCACCAATTGTATAAGGTAACACGAAATATCCGTCAGCTAAACCTTGCATTAAAGCAGAAGCTCCTAAACGGTTTGCACCGTGATCAGAGAAGTTTGCTTCACCAATAGCATAACAACCAGGAATCGTTGTCATTAAGTTATAATCTACCCAAATTCCTCCCATTGTATAGTGCGTTGCAGGATAAATCATCATTGGTGTTTTGTATGGATTGTCATCTACAATCTTCTCATACATTTGGAATAAGTTTCCATATTTAGCTTCTACAATAGCTTCACCTAATTCAGTGATTTTAGTTGCAGAAGGGTTTTCAATACCTTTTAATTTTGCTTGCTCTTTACCGTAACGCTCAATAGCTGATTTAAAATCTAAGTAAACAGCTTCACCAGTAGCATTTACACCATAACCAGCATCACAACGCTCTTTAGCAGCACGAGAAGCTACATCACGAGGTACTAAGTTACCAAAGGCAGGATATCTTCTTTCTAAGTAGTAATCTCTATCTTCTTCAGCGATTTGAGTTGGCTTTAATTTACCTTCTCTAATAGCTAATACATCTTCCATTTTCTTCGGAACCCAAATACGTCCGTCGTTACGTAACGACTCTGACATTAAGGTTAATTTAGACTGATAATCTCCCGAACGAGGAATACATGTTGGGTGAATTTGTGTATAACAAGGGTTTGCAAAGAATGCTCCCTTTTTATGAATTTTCCAAGCAGCTGTTGCGTTAGATCCCATTGCGTTGGTTGATAAGAAATATACGTTTCCGTATCCACCAGAAGCAATTACTACTGCGTGTGCTGAGTGACGCTCAATTTCACCAGTAACTAAGTTACGAGCTATAATTCCACGTGCTTTTCCATCAACAATAACAACGTCTAACATTTCATGACGATTGAACATTTCAATCTTACCACGAGCTATTTGACGGTTCATTGCAGAATACGCTCCTAATAATAACTGCTGACCTGTTTGTCCTTTCGCGTAGAAAGTACGAGATACTAATACCCCACCAAACGAACGGTTATCTAATTGTCCACCATAATCACGAGCAAAAGGAACACCTTGCGCCACACATTGATCGATGATGTTTGCAGAAACCTCAGCTAAACGATAAACGTTAGCCTCACGAGAACGGTAATCTCCACCTTTTACAGTATCGTAAAATAAGCGGTAAAAAGAATCTCCATCTCCTTGATAGTTCTTTGCTGCGTTAATACCTCCTTGTGCTGCAATAGAGTGCGCACGACGAGGAGAATCTTGGTAAGCAAATGCTTTAACGTTGTATCCTAATTCTGCTAAAGTTGCACAAGCAGAACCACCTGCTAAACCAGTACCTACTACAATTACGTCAATTAAACGCTTGTTAGCAGGGTTTACCAAGTCGATTTTATCTTTATAAGTTGTCCACTTATCTTTTAATGGACCTTTTGGTATTTTTGAATCTAAAATTGCCATATTTAAGTGGTTTTATTAGTGGTTGAAATGGTGGAATAATGCAATGATGATAAATCCTGCTGGAATACCAATAGCATATATTTTACCAAATGTTTTCAACCCTCTGGTATATTTGTTATTTGCTCCAACTGATTGGAATGCAGAGCTAAATCCGTGTAATAAGTGTAATGCTAAGAAAACAAAAGCAATTACATAAGCACCTACTCTAAGTGGACTTACAAATTTGTGTTGTAACTCGTGGAAGTATCTAAACTCTCCATCGTGTAAACCACTCCAATCACCTTGAATGAATTTGGTGTTGATTTCTGGAAACCAAAAATCGATAAAGTGTAATACAATAAACGCTAAAATAGCGGCTCCACTATAAATCATGTTTCTACTCATCCAAGTAGAGTTCGCAGCTCCGTTATTTTTAGCATAACTTACTTTACGTGCACTGTTGTTTTTCATTTCTAAGATGAATCCCATTACAAAGTGAAAAACGACACCAAAAATTAAGATTGGTTGCATTACATACTGTACCAAACCGTTAGTTCCCATAAAATGAGATAGTTTGTTGAATGTAGCTCCGTTATCTGGAAAAATTGAGGTGATGTTAATTGCAAAATGTTGTAATAAGAAAAACATCAGGAAGAATGCCGAAAGTGCCATGGCAAATTTTCTTCCAATAGAAGATTTTAGTAATCCGCTCATTATTTTGTTGATTGATTAAATAATAAGACAAATTTAAGCGGAACGCATTACTTGAACAAACTTTACGAATTGTTTTCTTAAATATTTAGAATGGGTTTAAATAGAGGGTTTTTTTGAAAGGGTTTCGTTATCGGTTAAGATATTCGTCGTTTTAATGATTGATATCGTCTGATAGCGAAGTTAGTTGTTTAAAGGTTAAGAATCAAACCAAATTTAAAATATGAGCTAGCTCCAAGGGCTTTTCTAACGGAATCATGTGTCCGCAATTTTTAATGGTAATATTCTTTCCGTTTTTAGTTGTTTGTGCAAACTCTTTTACCTTTTTTGGATTGATAAGTGCATCATTTTCCGCAGTAATAAAAAGCATAGGAATGTTTAATTTTGAAACTTCTTGTGAAATATTCACTCTAGATGAAGTAGCTTTTAACTGACGTAATAATACTTCTTTTCCTAAATCTGCATCCATTTTTTTGATGATGGAAACAATCTTGGAATTACTGTGATTATCAGGATGTAAAAATTGTTGAATTCTTGCTTGTGAGATTCCTTTATAGTTGTGTTTTTCTAAAAAATCAATGGTACTTTTTCGCAGTTGAATTTCTGAATCACTCAATCCGTCTGTGTTGGCGGCAACTATAATTAGTTTTTTTACTTTTTCAGGATGGTGTACCGCAAAGTTCATAGCAGAAAATCCGCCTAAAGAAAACCCAACAATTGTAGCTGGAGTATAAATATGATTTGCAATAATCGTATTGATTTCTTCAAAAGAGTTTGCAGGAGTAATATCAATATGGATAGGCAATATGTTTTCTAATTTCGGAAACACAAATTGCCACAAATCTACCGTACACATCGTACCTGAAATAAAGTATACCTTTTGCATTTATTGATTGTAATTAGAATTGACTAAGCATTTATTGTTTTTCCATTTTCCTTTGAGAGACTCATCAGAAATAATTTTATTATCACAAGTTAAAAAATTTCCTTTTGGGTCTTTTTTGATGATTTTTAGCTTTCCTTGATGAATGGCATTAATAACTCTGTAAATTAATCCATTTTTAGGGAGTTTTCCATTTTCTTCAGAAAGTGACAACCCTATTTCGTTATTAAACAAATCCATTTCCGAAGAAATTTCATCAGGAACAACACCGTCTTCTAATTGTTGTTTTTTAAAAGTTTGATAGTTTTCTTTCTCATGGGTTCTTCCAAGAGATCGAGCCGCATTTTTTCCAATTTCTTGTTGTAACAAAGCCATCCAAAAAGCATGACGAAACGCATCTACTTTTCCACCAGAATAATCACCATCTAACAAGGGAGAAACTCTTATAGAGTCACTTACTCTTAATGCTTCACGTGAAACAATTAAGGCTTGTTTAGCCTTGAAAGGGTGGAGTAGTACCCACTTTTTTTTAGGGGAAGATAATTTTTTAAATTCTTGCCAGTTGGATTGAGAAAACGAAGAAATATTTAAAAAAAGAAAAGTTGTGAGTAGTATTTTTTGCATTAACAATATTTTAGAGCAAAGATATAGGGTTTTGCTTGTTCTTGTTTTGTGTAAGAAAATAATGAAAAAAAAACCACGCAACGCGTGGTCAACTACACAACTAATACGTTTGTTACACTAATACAAACAACCTTTTTTGACATGGTAAAACTACAGCTAACAAGATGAATAGATATTATTTAAGTTTTAACAAAAGGTCAAATTAATGTGCTCTTTATGTTTTTAATGTTATCTAAAAACAACAGATATTATTGTTTTTAAAATAGCGAAAAGAGGGGTTGTGGTCTCCCCAAGAAATTCCTTTTCCAGTTTTAAAAGCCTCTTCAACTTTTGGTTCGTCATGGTATACTGAAGAAACTGCATAAAAACAGGACTTTTATTATTACCGAAAACCGCAGTTTGTTCAGGAGTCATATAAAAATTATTATTAGTAGCATCGTACTCTACATATCCAGAAGCAGCATGTGCAGCTAACCATTCTCTTACATATCTTTCTGATGTATTTGTTTTATCTGCCAATTCACTAGAAGATAAAGCATCAGATTCTGAAAGAGATTTGTACAATTCTAGTTTGTCACCAATAGTAACAAGAGGTTCATTAGCAGCAGCCCCTATTTCGGTAACTATTTTTCCTAATAAGTCGTGTAGTTTTGTTTCGTTTAGTTCCATAATTAAATAGTTTAGTTGTTAGTAGAAAAACTAATGAGAAACAACTCGTTAATTATGCACTAGATAAAGTAGAAAGCTTGCAAACTCATTAGTAATATGAGGAGCGAGCTGAATTTAAAAAATAAAAAAACAGGCAACAAAGGAAATCCCTGCTAATTGGCAGGGATTTTTTACTGTTTTTTACGATAAGCTTTTGTTTACTCCTTTATAAAGAACTATAAAAATAAAAACGCCGTTACATTTTATATTAGAAAATGTAACGGCGTTTAAAAAGTATGGAAAATGATACTATTTATTCATAATATCTTCTATTTCGTCTGCTTCAATAGGTATGTTGCGCATTAAGTTAAAAGGCTCACCAGTTTCTTGAATTACAACATCATCTTCTAAACGAATACCAAAACCTTCCTCAGGAATATAAATACCAGGTTCTACCGTAAATACCATATTAGCTTCCATTGGTTGGTGTAATAATCCGTAGTCATGCGTGTCTAATCCCATGTGGTGAGAAGTTCCGTGCATAAAGTACTTTTTGTAAGCAGGCCAATTAGGATCTTCATTTTGTACATCTGCTTTGTCTAATAAGCCTAAACCTAATAATTCAGAAGTCATTAATTTACCAACTTCTACATGATAATCAGCCCAAAGAGTTCCTGTAACTAACATTTTTGTAGCATCATTTTTTACGCGGTTTACAGCATTGTATACTGCTTTTTGTCTGTCAGTAAAACGACCAGAAACAGGAATGGTACGAGTCATATCTGAAGAATAATTCGCGTATTCAGCCCCTACATCCATCAATAATAAATCACCTGCTTTACATTGTTGGTTGTTTTCAATATAGTGTAATACGTTTGCGTTGTTACCTGATGCAATAATTGGTGTATAAGCAAATTTCTTAGAACGGTTTCTGATGAATTCATGAATAAACTCAGCTTCTACTTCATATTCCCAAACACCAGGTTTTACGAAATCTAATACGCGTCTGAATCCTTTTTCAGTAATATCACAAGCAATTTGAATTAAATCGATTTCGATTTGATCTTTTAGTGAACGTAAACGTTGTAAAATAGGATTGCTCTTTGCTACAGAGTGTGCAGGATATTTATTTAATAACCATTTAGTAAAACGAGCCTCACGCGTTTCAGTTTCAACAGTAGCACGGTAATGCTCGTTTGTGTTGATGTAAACCGTATCAGCTAACGCCATCATTTCAGCCAATACTTTTTCTAAATCCTGTAACCAGTGTACATTTTTAATTCCGCTAGTTTCTAAGGCTTTTTCTTTGGTTAGTTTTTCCCCTTCCCAAACAGCAATGTGTTCATTGGTTTCACGTAAAAATAATACTTCACGTAAGTTTTCTTTTGGGCAATCTGGAAATAAAACCAACACACTTTCTTCTTGATCTACACCACTTAAAAAGAAAATATCTCGGTGTTGTTCAAAAGGTAAAGTGCTATCTGCACTTACAGGATATATATCGTTTGAGTTAAAAACAGCTAAACTATTTGGCTTCATTTGCGCCATAAAGTTTTTACGATTTTTTATAAATAATTGACTGTTTATTGCGTCGTATTTCATAATGATTCAATTAAATTTGATAAAGTCCTTCAAAAATACGGAAAGAAACTGTGCAAATATTAGCCATTTGGCGCTAATTTATGTTTTTTCGAATCCTACTCATGTGTCGGGTAGAAATTCCTAAAAAGGAAGCTAAATAGTGTAGCGGAACTTCTTGAAGCAATTTAGGTTCGTTTACGAGTAGTTTTTTGTAACGCTCTTCTGGTGTTAGTGTTAGTAGATCAATACGGTAATCGTCAATTAAAAAAATTTGATGTTCAACTAAATTGTAATAAAACTGATGAAAAGCCTTGTTGTGTTTCATTAAATATTTAAAATCATCTATCGTAATAACCCAAAGTTTGCAAGTACTTAATGCTTTGATGTTTTTAGGGGAAGGGGTTTGTTGTAAAAAACTTTTTAATGATGAGGTAAAACTATTTTTTAAACCTAAATAAGTGGTTTTTTCCTCTCCAGAAACAGCAACAGCATGCTGTAAAATACCACTTTCTATAAAACAGAAATAAGAGCAAATTTCTCCTTTTTCAACAAAATATTGGTTTTTTAACAAAGAAAACTCTTTAAAATACTCGACAATCTCAGGAATGAGATTGTTTAAAGCGTCGTCATTTACAATTTCTTGAAGGTGTTGTGCTACTATTTTTTTTGAAGCTTCCATTTATGGAAATAAATTTTAGCTTAAAAATATAAAAAAAGAAGCTATTTCAAAACATTTAATACCATGTCATTTTGAATGAATTTGAGAATTCTATTACAAAAAATATCCCTTAACTTGTAATAGTTAAAATTTCTCTACACGCGAAAATGACGTTTTGAAATAACCTCTTTTTGAGAGTTTATGTTTATAAGAATTATTCTAGCTCAACAGTTCCCATATCGGTGTTTTCACCTAGAACAGAATTAACTCCTTCAACAGTTTTTGGTGTTAAACCAGAAGCTTCATCTGGAGTAAAGGTTACGTTGTAAGTACCAGCTGGAACTCCGTGTAACATAAATTTACCTTCTTCATTTGTTAAAGTTGTAATTGTTTCTTCTCCAACAACAGCGCTAACCTCTACTTGATAGTCAAAAGGATTTACCATTCCAGAAATAGCACCTGAAGCAGCTTCAGTAATTACTCTAATGGTTGGTTTTAAACTATAACCTCCGTTACCTTCAACTACGATTGATTTATCAACCATAAAATCTAAGATAAATGAGTATTTAACACCACCTACTAAATCTTGGTGTACATTTAATTTTAATCCTGATTGTTGAGCGCTAGGGGTTGCTAATGGATGTGTTTGTCCATCTACCACAATCGAATTGTTTTCACCTAAAACCAAACGGATTTGGCTAATTTTTCCAGCAGGAATTTCGGTATCAACTAATAAAGCCTCAACTCCTCCGGTTAACTCCAATAAGTCATATACTTGCGGGGTTACGTTTCCTAAGCTCTTCCATCCGTTTTCTCCATCGTTTACATTGATCATCACGTCTTGTACGTCGATGTTTACTGCATCATAATCTCCAGGAGCATCAACTAAGCGAACCTCTACTTGAGATGTTTTTGGATCATCGTTAGAGCAGCTAATAAAAGCGGTAAAAAATGTTGCTAAAGCAACTAATAAAAAAACATGTTTTTTCATAATTATATTGGTTTTGTAATACACAACATATAACCAAAAATTTACCGAAATATTGCTTTACGTAATGATTAAAGTTCTAAAAACTACTGATAACTAATGAGATAATTTTGTTATTAAGATATTTTATTACTATTTCTTCTATTGCGGTTGTTTCGTTTTCTAGGGGTGTGTTTTTTAGCGTCTTTAGAAGTAGCTGTAGGCTTCTTTTTTTTAGATTTTAAAGGTTTCTTAGAAGTCTTTTTTTCAGTACGCTCTGTGTTTGAACGTTCCGTAATTACTTCATTTTTTATAGTGGATAAATCAAAACCTTCTAGTTCAGAAATAATAATTTTTTGTCCTAATAATTTTTCAATACTTTTTAAGTAAGCTTCCTCTTCTTGAGACACTAAAGAAATAGCTTCTCCACTAGCGCCTGCTCTTCCTGTTCTACCAATTCGGTGTACATAATCTTCAGGAACATTAGGAAGTTCAAAATTAATAACGTGTGGTAATAATGGAATATCCAACCCACGAGCTGCAATATCAGTAGCTACTAATACTCGAATAGAATTGTCTTTAAAGCCTTTTAACGCTTTGGTTCTTGCACCTTGACTTTTATTACCGTGTATAGCAGCGGCAGAAATTCCTCGTTTAACTAGTTTTTCAGTTAACCTGTTAGCACCGTGTTTAGTTCGAGTAAAAATTAATACTTGACTCCAGTTTCCTTTTGAAATTAACTGACCGACTAATTCGGTTTTTTTGCTTTTTGGAACTTTGTATAGTTTCTGATTTACTTTTTCAGCAGTTGTGTTTTCAGGAGCCGCTTCAACCAACACAGGATTGTGTAAAATACCTTCTGCTAATTTTTTTATTTCTTTAGAAAAAGTTGCTGAAAACAACAAATTTTGACGTTTTTGAGGTAAAAAAGAGATGATTTTTTTAATATCTCGTAAAAAACCCATGTCAAGCATTCTGTCAGCTTCATCTAAAACCAAAACGTCAACACGTTTTAAAGAAAGTTGATTTTGCTCGTGTAAATCTATTAATCTACCAGGAGTAGCCACTAAAACATCAATTCCGTTTTTAAGTGTTGCTATTTGAGAGCTTGGTTTTACGCCACCAAAAATAGCGGTAGATTTAATATTTAAATGGGTGCTGTATTCGCGAACATTATCATAAACCTGGGCAGCTAATTCTCTTGTAGGCGTTAGTACCAATGCTTTGATTGGACGATATTTTGGATTCTTTTTTTCTGATATATTTTGTAAAATAGGCAAGGTAAACCCTGCAGTTTTCCCTGTTCCGGTTTGTGCAGAAGCTAATACGTCTTTGCCTTCTAAAATAACTGGAATTGCTTTTTCTTGAATGGGAGAGGGGGTTTCGTACCCTTTTTCGGTTACAGCTTTCACTAAAGCTTTTGATAAACCTAACGATGTAAATGTCATATATAATTCTTCAGTAGAATCTAAAATAAGATACCACTATGAGCTTACAAAGGTACTGCTATTTATTGGGCTTCGTCTATAAATAAAAAAGACGCCTTATTTAGGGCGTCTTTTCTTTAGCTTTAATATGTGTTTAACTTTTAGCCATGACACCTTTAATAATACCAACAATAACCAGTAAAACAGCTCCACCAACACCACTTCCAACAATGTTTCCGATAATACCAGAAATATCAATGTTTAGCATTCCTAACAATTGAGCTCCTAGGCCACCACCTAAAATTCCTACAACAGAGTTCCAAAGGGTACCTAAAGAATACTTTTTTAATACAGCTCCTGCAAGATTACCACCTACAGCACCGCTTAATAAGCTAATAAGAAATTCCATAATTTATAATTTTTGATTAGTTAATTTGAATTAAAGAACGTAAAAAATAAATTATAAAACAAATAAAATCAGTTTGTTAGGTGTTTCCTAAGTGAAATAAAGGATCTCCCATATTAATAATCGGAAAGTTGTTTTTAGCAATGATATAGCCATTTGCTGGAGATTTTACGGTAAAGTTTGTTTCTCCATAAGTATCCATAATATGCCCTAAAATTTGCCCTTTTTCAACTTTTTCACCATTGTGTACTGTTGGTGTAAAGAGTCCTGCAACTTTAGCACGTATCCATCTTCTTTTTTTGATGTGAATAGAGGAAGGATTTTCAGGAACTTGAACTCTTTCGTGTATCATTTTAAAGTGTTTTAGAATACGAAGTGTTCCATCAATTCCTTGTTGAATGGCTTTTTCTTCTAAACGCAATGATTCTCCTCCTTCATAAACAATTACAGGAATATTGTTTTTATAACATTGATTTCTAAAGGACTTCGGAATAAGGCTAGAACCGAACATAAATGGAGCACTAAAAATACTGGCTAGTGTACGTCCTATTTCATCTTGAGGTGTATATCGTATTTGTGGAAAGTTGTTGCGTTGTTCACCACCCGTATGATAATCAATAGCGAAATCTACATTGTTAGTTATTTCTTTTATCAGGTAATATGCCATTCTACTGGCTAAAGATCCTGTTTTAGATCCAGGAAAGCTTCGGTTTACATCTTTACCATGCATGTCACGAGACATGTTTAAGAAACCAAAAACATTTAACAAAGGAACCACAATAACACAACCACGATGAATTTTATACGATTTATCAATTAACATTCTTCGTACCAATTCTACGCTATTAACCTCGTCTCCATGTAAACCACCCTGTAATAAAATAGTTGGACCTACTTCATCTCCGTTAAAAATATAGACAGGGATTTCTATGAGGGTTCCTGTAGGTAATCTATCAATTGGGATTCTGATGAGTTTAGATTCACCCAATCCTATTTTTTGCCCTCTTATTTCTATGGTTTCGTTTTTAAAGTTTTGGTCGAACATTTTCTTCTAAAAATTTAATAATAGTTTTAGCGATATTGTCTTTGGTGTACGTTTCAATTCCTTGCAAACCAGGAGTAGAGTTAACTTCAATTAATAAGGGTCCTCGTTTTGAACGTATCATATCCACTCCAGCAACAGCAAGGTTTAAGAGTTGAGTAGCTTTAATGGCTATTTCTTCTTCTTCTGGGGTTAAAGTAACTTTACATCCACTTCCTCCTTTATGAATGTTTGAACGAAAATCATCGTCTAATCCTTTACGTTTCATTGAAGAAATTACCTTACCGTCTACCACAAAAGCACGAATATCTTCACTATTACTTTCTTTAATAAATTCTTGCAATAAAATACCAGTATTAGAGCTGTATAAAGTGTCAATAATAGAAATGGCAGATTTTTTACTTTCTGCTAAAATAACTCCCGATCCGTGTGTGCCTTCTTGTAATTTAATTATGATAGGAGCTTCTCCTAATAAGTTTATTTGTTCTGCTACATTTTCAGTATCTACAGAAAAAACAGTTTGTGGTATTGGCAATCCATTTCTGCTAGCTATTTGTAAGGTCTCTATTTTGTTTTGTGCTTTTAAAATACCAGATGAACTAGCTGTACTGTACACTCCATTTAGTTCAAACTCTTTTACAACAGCAGCTCCGTGCCTCATTGCAGAAAAGCCTATTCGAGGAATAATAATATCAGGAATGTCAATAATGTTTTTACCTTGATAAATAATTGCAGGTTTGTCTTTACCTAGTTTTATAGAACATTTTAAATGATTTATAATTTCAACTTTATGACCTCTACGAAGTGCTTCTTTATATATTCTTTGTGTTGAATAAATATGTTCGCTAACAGAAAGAATAAAAATGGTCATAGCTTTATGTAATTGAGTTAACACAAATCTAATAATTTTTTGCGGGTGTATTACTTGGAGGAAATACCCCAAATTTCTGTTAATTTTTTTGAAATAGTTTTAACATACAGTATTTTCACCAGCTACTAAACCAAATAATCATGAAAACCTTAGCAAAAGTTTGTATTGCTTTGTTGCCATTTACAGTAGTTGCTCAACAACCTACTTCAGCAGAAAAAATACAAGATGCTTTGCAGCAAAAAGAAGCGTTAACAAAAAATTCCACGGTAAAAAATATTTCATTTAAAAGCATCGGACCTACAGTAATGAGTGGACGTGTGGTGGATATTGATGTGAATCCAAATGATCCAACAGAATTTTATGTAGGATATGCTTCTGGTGGCGTATGGCATACGAATAACAACGGAACTACTTTTACTCCAATTCTAGACAACTCGCCTACACAAAATGTGGGTGATATTGCTGTAGATTGGAAAAATGGAACAATTTGGGTTGGTACAGGAGAAAATAATTCTTCTCGTTCGTCGTATGCAGGAATCGGAATTTTAAAATCTACCGATAAAGGTAAAACTTGGGCAAACGTTGGGTTACCTGATTCACATCATATTGGGCGAATTTTAATAAATCCGAAAAACCCAGATGAGGTAATCGTTGGTTCTATAGGTCATTTATATTCATCAAACAATGAAAGAGGGGTTTTTAAAACTTCTGATGGAGGTAAAACATGGACAAAAACATTGTTTATTGATGAAAATACAGGAATTATAGATATTCAGCCTGTACCGAACAACTTCAATATTTTATATGCTGCTGCTTGGGAGCGTGAACGTAAAGCATGGAATTTTGATGGAGACGGAAAAAATTCAGCAATATATAAATCGACTGATGCTGGAAATACGTGGACTAAAATTTCGGATAACAATGGTTTTCCTAATGGAGATGGAGTAGGAAGGATTGGTTTAGCGGTATATGATGAAAACACGGTGTATGCTTTTCACGATAGTCAATTCCGAAGAAAAAAAGACAATTTCTGCAGATGAACTTTTGAATATGAAAGACAAAAAATTGAATTCATATATCAAAATGAATGGTCTTCAAGAGAAGTATCGTGCAGAAAATATTAAACAAATCATTCGTTCAAGTCCAGGAGAAATGCGACCAAGTGATTTGGTTGGTTACTTGAAAGATGCGAATGCAGCTTTGTTTGATACTCCAGTGATAGGAGCGGAGGTTTTTAAAACCATTAACGGAGGAAAAACGTGGAAGAAAACACACGAAGGATATTTAGATGATTTGTACTATTCGTATGGATATTATTTTGGTGAAGTTCGTGTAGATCCGCAAGATGAAAATGGAATTTATGTATTAGGAGTTCCAATTTTAAAATCGAAAGATGGAGGAAAAACATTTACTTCTATTAGTAAAGAAAATGTACACGCCGATCATCAAGCACTATGGGTGAATCCTAAAAAACAAGGGCACCTAATTGATGGAAACGATGGTGGATTAAATATTTCATACGATGATGGTGAAAGCTGGATTAAATTAAATCAACCAGCAGTTGGACAGTTTTATACTGTGTATGCGGATAATCAAGAAGTGTACAAGGTATATGGAGGATTACAAGACAACGGAGTTTGGGTAGGAAACCATAACGCAAAAATTGACAAAAGCTGGCATCAAACAGGACAGAACCCTTATGAAAGTTTAATGGGAGGTGATGGTATGCAGGTTGCGGTTGATGACAGAAATCCGAATATTGTGTACACAGGCTATCAGTTTGGAAACTATTATCGAATTGATAGAGCTACAGGAAAACAAACCTATATCCAGCCAAAACCAGAAAAAGACAAGCCAGCATATCGATTCAATTGGCAAACACCTATTCAGCTATCAAAACACAATCAAGATATCTTGTATTTAGGAGGAAATAAATTACACCGTTCTTTAAATCAAGGAAGTGATTGGGAAGAAATCTCAGGAGATTTAACCAAAGGAGAAAAAGAAGGAAATGTAGCTTACGGAACGTTAACTACTATTTCTGAAAGTCCATTCCAATTCGGGTTAATCTACGTAGGTTCTGATGATGGATTGGTACAAGTGACTAAAAACGGAGGAGGAAGTTGGGAGAAAATTTCCAATTCTTTACCACAAAATTTATGGGTAAGTCGTGTAATAGCTTCAAAATATAAGAAAGAACGTGTATATGTTACGTTAAACGGATACCGTTTTGATGATTTTACACCTTATGTATACATGTCTGATGACTACGGAAAAACATGGAAAAACATTAGCGGTAATATTCCAACTTCTGCGGTAAATGTGATTAAGGAAGATCCAGAAAAGGAAAACATTTTATACCTAGGCACCGATAACGGATTGTATGTTTCTTTCAACCAAGGAGAAACTTGGGAAGCGTTTAGCAACGGATTGCCGAATGTTGCAATGCATGATTTAGTGATTCAACCAAAAGCAAAACATTTATTAGTAGGTACTCACGGACGTAGTTTATACAAAGCAAATATTACTTCCTTACAAGAGTTTGATAATAAAGAAGCTATTTTTAGTATCAAGAATATTAAAAAAAGAAATTCTTGGGGAAGCTCATGGAGTAAGTGGTTAGAGCCGTATACGCCAAGTGTTAACATTCCATTTTATATAAATTCTGATAAAGAAGTCGTGTTAGAAGTATATTCTTCAGATGATATTTTGGTAAATACGATAACAACGAAAGCTTCAAAAGGATTTAACGAGGCTGTGTATGATGTTTCTTTTTCAGAAAAAGGAAGAAAGAAATACTTGAAAAAGCACAAAGATGCTGAAATTAAAGAAGCAAAGAATGGTAACTATTATTTGCCTAAAGGAAAATATAAAGTAACCATAGGCGAATTAAGTCAAACATTTGAAATTCTTTAAAAAAGAATAAAATCATAAAAGAGAAAAACAAGATTGTTGTTTTTCTCTTTTTTTTTGAAATAAAATTTACACAACTTAATAAAGAAACATTCCTATTTTTGCGGCATGGGAATTATACGTGTAAACGACATCCGATTATTTACCAATCATGGATGTTTAGATGAAGAAGCAAGAATCGGTTCAGAGTACCGAGTAGATGTAGAGGTAAAAGCCGATTTACAAAAGTCAGCACAAACTGATGAGTTAGTTGATACGGTAGATTATGTGCATTTGAATCAAATTGTAAAAGAAGAAATGGCAATTCGTTCTAAATTGTTAGAACATGTTGCTAGACGAATTTTAGAAAGAATTTTTAGAGAGATACAATTAGTTGATGAAGCGGAGGTTAGCGTAGCAAAAATTAACCCACCAATTGGAGGTAATGTTGCTGAGGTAGCAATTGTTTTATCCGAAGTGCGTAAAAAGTAAAAAAAGCTTGCAAAAAAAGATAAAAGCTGTAAATTTGCAGTCCTTATCAATATAAGGTGTCGTGGCCGAGTGGCTAGGCAGTGGTCTGCAACACCATCTACAGCGGTTCGAATCCGCTCGACACCTCAAGAAGCACATCGTTTAGATGTGCTTTTTTGTTTTTATTAACAAAATAATTCGCTAAAATTCTGCATCTTTGTCGTTATGCGAATTTATCCGATAGAAACAGGTAACTTTAAATTAGACGGAGGCGCTATGTTTGGCGTGGTTCCGAAGTCGATTTGGCAGAAGACAAATCCAGCCGATGAAAACAATATGATCTCAATGGGCATGCGTTGTATGTTGATTGAAGATGGTAATCGATTAACCTTAATCGATACAGGAATTGGAAACAAACAGTCCGATAAATTTTTTGGTTATTATTATTTATACGGAGATTTTTCGTTAGATACTTCTTTAGCAAAATACGGTTTTCATAGAGATGATATTACCGATGTGTTTTTAACACACTTACATTTTGATCACTGCGGAGGTGCAATTCAATGGAATAAAGACAGAACAGGATACGAACCAGCCTTTAAAAATGCACGTTTTTGGAGTAACCAACGTCATTGGGACTGGGCAGTACACCCTAATGCACGCGAAAAAGCTTCCTTCTTACAAGAAAACATTTTACCTATTGAAGAAAGTGGACAATTAAATTTTTTGCATTTAAACGCAAGGGATTATGTTGGTTTTGATGTGTTGTTCAAAGACGGACATACAGAAAAGCAAATGTTACCAAAAATAGAGTACCAAGGAAAAACCTTAGTATTCATGGCAGATTTATTACCAACAGCAGGTCATGTTCCGTTACCGTATGTAATGGGTTATGATACGCGTCCGTTACTTACCTTAAAAGAAAAAGAAGCTTTCTTAAAAGAAGCTGCCGATAAAGAGTTTTACCTGTTTTTAGAGCACGATGCTTACAATGAGGTAATAACTGTTAAGCACACTGAAAAAGGAGTTCGCTTAAAAGACACATTTAAATTTACAGATATTTTTAATTAAGAATAGAGATTATGAGAGTTTTAAAGCCCGTATTTTACTCGGCAATTGCAGTAGCTACTTTAGCTAGCTGTAACACAGTAAGCAAAATCCCTGTACCAGCAGGAAGCAATACCGTAGTTAATATTCCAGCAAAAAAAGCGGAGTTAACTGATTACGAACAAGAAAATTGGCAACACTTAGACTTAGCAACTGATACAATTCCTGGAATGAGCGTTAACAAAGCGTATGAGTTCTTAAAAGGAAAGAAACATGTTGAGGTTGTTGTTGGTGTAGTTGATTCGGGTACCGATTTAAAACATGAAGATTTAGTTGATGTAGCTTGGGTAAACACTAAAGAAGTTGCAGGAGACGGAATTGACAACGATAAAAACGGTTATGTTGATGATATTAACGGGTGGAACTTTTTAGGAGATTCATATAAAGAGCACTTAGAGTACGAGCGTATTTTAATGAATCCTTCTATCGCTGATGCTGAAACTTTAGCAGAAGTAGAAGCTTTTCAGGCTGAAAAAGTTGAAGAAGCTAAAAAAACAGTTAGTCGTTACGAGAACTTAAAAATGGGTGCAGTAGAGTCTGATAAAGTATTCACTAAATACTTCGGAAAAGCAACCTATACAAAAGAAGAGGTAGCAGCAATTAACACAAACGATCCTGCGTTAGGTAATGCAAAAGATTTTGCAACTAGAATGTTCGGATTTTTTGATACGTTAACTGAAGCAAAAGAATACTTTGAAAAAGGGATTAAAAATGCTCAAAAAACAATTGACGGAGAAAACTTAAAAACAGATTACCGTACAGTTGTAGGAGATAATGCTTACGATATTAACGATAAGCCAGGATACGGAAATGGTAATACAGGACACTCTGAAAAAGGAGAAGCTCACGGTTCTCACGTATCAGGAATTGTTGGTGCAACTCGTAGTAACGGTAAAGGTATGGACGGTGTTGCCAATAACGTAAAAATTATGGCAGTACGTTCAGTTTCTGACGGAGATGAGTACGATAAAGATGTTGCTTTAGGTATTCGTTATGCAGTTGATAACGGAGCAAAAGTAATCAACACAAGTTTTGGTAAAGCTTTTTCACCAAACAAAGAATGGGTTTACGATGCAATTAAGTATGCAGCTTCTAAAGATGTATTAATTGTAAATGCAGCAGGAAATGATGGTAAAAACATTGATGTTGAAAAAACATTTCCTAACGATGCACCAGATTTATTAAACGAAGTTGCAGATAACTTCTTAACAATTGGTGCAATGAGTGCTAATTACGATGAGAACTTACCAGCAACATTCTCTAACTACGGTAAAAAGAATGTAGATGTATTTGCTCCAGGAGTACAAGTATACTCAACTACTCCAGACAATGAGTACAAGAAATTCAACGGAACTTCTATGGCTTCTCCAGCAGCAGCAGGGGTTGCAGCATTAGTACGTTCTTATTATCCTGAATTAACAGCAAGTCAAGTAAAACACATCTTAATGAACTCAGGAACTAAGATTGATTTTGATGTTGTAAAGCCAGGTACAGGAGCAAGATATGGTAACGAGCCAGTAAAAGTTCCTTTCTCAGAATTATCAGTTTCAGGACGTGTTGTAAACGCTTACAATGCAGTTAGAATGGCTGATAGAATGGTTAACGGAAGAAAATAAGACTATTATAAATTAGCTAAAAAAGAGCATTATTTTTTGATGCTCTTTTTTTGTTATAATGAAAATGCTATGCAATTAGAGTTCAATAAAAAAACAGAAGAGTTAACCATAAAAGACGAAGTTCCTAAACATTCTTGGTTAATCATAATTTTAATGTTTGTTAACGGAGTTAATATGGGAGTTCAGCTATACTTAATGAGTTATCAAAATAATGAATTACTGTTTAGTTTTATGTTTTTATTAGCTTTAGTTTCGGTAGCTGTGATATTGTATTACGTTGTAAAAAGATCGTGGAAGTCTAAATATTTACTAAAAGAAATAGCAGGACTAGAAACAAAAGTAGCTTACGGAAGAGAACGTGTTTTTTTAAAGTTACAAAACGGAAGAAGACGCAGTTTTCCAATATTAAAAAATGAAGAAGAATTAAAGAGTTTGAAAAGAACACTAACCTCAATGGGAATTAAACCAGTTTAATATGAAGAAAATAATTTTTAGCCTTTTATTGTTGCCAATGGTTTCATGTGCTACAATGAAAAATGGTACCGATACTAATGTGGTAAAAGCACACGAAAATAAGCAAGCTACCAATAACGGTTATTGGCAACAGCATGTAGATTATACAATGGATATTGATATGGATGTAAAAACCTATCAGTATAAAGGAATACAAAAACTGGTGTACACAAATAATTCACCAGATGTGTTAGATAAAGTATTTTATCATTTATACTTTAATGCATTTCAACCAAACTCTCAAATGGATGTTCGTTCAAGAAACATTCAAGATCCAGATAGAAGAGTAGGAGATCGTATTAGTAAATTATCACCTTCAGAAATAGGATATATCAAAGTAAACTCTTTACAACAAAACGGAACAGCGGTAAAACACGAAACTGTTGGAACTATTTTAGAGGTTACATTAAACGAGCCAATTCAACCAGGACAAAGTGTGACATTTGATATGATTTTTGATGCGCAAGTACCAAAACAAATCCGTCGTTCGGGTCGTAATAGTGCAGAAGGAGTTGCTTTATCAATGACACAGTGGTATCCTAAAATGGCTGAATATGATTTTGAAGGATGGCACACACCTCCGTACTTAGGAAGAGAATTCCACGGAGTTTGGGGTAATTTTGATGTGACATTACATATCGACAAGAACTATGTAGTTGGAGGAACAGGATATGTACAAAATCCACAAGAGGTAGGTCATGGTTACGAAGACAAAAAGCAACCATTAAACCTTCCTTCAGGAGATAAGTTAACATGGAAATTTACAGCACCAGATGTTCATGATTTTACATGGGGGGCAGATCCAGAGTTCATTCACGATACGTATAAAATGAAAAATGGTATCGATTTACACTTCTTGTACAAAAAAACATTAGATGCTAAATATTTAGAAAACTGGAAAAAATTACAGCCAAAAACAGCTGAGTTAATGAAGTATTTCAGCAAGCATATTGGGCAATATCCATACAAACAATACTCAGTTATCCAAGGAGGAGACGGGGGTATGGAGTATGCAATGTGTACGCTAATTACTGGGCAACGTGAATGGAGAAGTTTATTCGGTGTTACTGCGCACGAGTTAGCGCATATTTGGTTTCAGTTCTTGTTAGCAACTAACGAAAGTAAGCACCCTTGGATGGATGAAGGGTTTACTACGTATATTTCAAACAAAGCTGAGAATGAAATTCTAGATGAAGGAAAGGAAAATCCACATACTGGTTCTTACAGAGGATATAATTATGTGGTGGGTAATAATATTGAAGAGCCTTTAACAACACATGCCGATAGATACCATACTAACAGAGCATACGGAGTTGCGAGTTATTCTAAAGGAAACATTTTCTTATCGCAATTAGAATATATTATTGGAGAAGAAAACGTAGCAAAAACCTTAAAAAAGTATTTTGAAGATTTTGCGTTTAAACACCCAACACCAAATGATATTAAGCGTACAGCAGAAAAAGTTTCAGGTATTCAGTTAGATTGGTACTTAAATGAATGGACGCAAACGACGCATACAATTGACTACGGAATCAAATCTGTTAACGGTAAAGAAATTACCTTAGAGCGTATTGGTCAAATGCCAATGCCTATTGATGTTGAGGTAGTTTATACTGATGGTTCTAAAGAATCATTTAATATTCCGTTACGTATGATGCGTGGAGAAAAACCAACCAATGCTACAGTTATTACCGATTGGACTTTTGCACATCCAACCTATACGTTTACCGCAAAAAAAGAGGTAAAATCAGTTGAAATTGATCCGTCTAAATTAATGGCAGATATCAACCAATCAAATAACACATACGGTAAATAGCCAAAGTTTTTAAAATGTCATGTCGAGTGATTTTTATGACTGTAAGGAAGAAATCCCGAAAATTTGGGAGTATCGAGACATCTTTTGTTTGTTCTCGATACATCTCCCAAAAGGTCGATACTCGAAAAGACATCAACCATTTACATTAAAATATTAAAACGGAAACCTGAACGGGTTTC
>NZ_JAPEHZ010000031.1 GCF_028823685.1 Tenacibaculum sp. L6
CGCTCTACCAACTGAGCTACTCCCGCAGTAAAGCGGTTGCAAATATAATACAGTTTCTAGAATCTGCAAGGGTTTTTTAGAAAAAAATGAATAAAAAAACGAAGGTTTTTTCTAACTTTCATAAAATGAATATAATAGCTGGATTGGTTTTTTGAACTTTTTGTTTTGCTCTATACATGTTAGATTAAATCTCTTGAAAATAATAGAAATTAAGCATGAAAAAAGCGGAGAGAGTCCGCTTCTAATATTGTTTCTAACAAAAAAACTAATAAAAAGTCTTATCATCTCGTAAAACCTTTACAAAATGAAATCCATAAATTTCAAAGCCCTCATTGTAGTAAAATTTATGAGACTTTCTATTACCTGTATAAGTATTTAATTCAATAGCTTCATATCCTTTTTCCTTGGTGTAGTTATAAATCCAATTAAAAAATTGTTTACCAATATTGTTTCCTCTATAGGTTTCATCAATAACAACATGGTCTGGTTCTACACTTTTTCCTACATAATGTCTAACACTATACCAAAGACCAGAAATTCCGATAAGTTTATCTTGGTCAAAAGCACCTACACATTCATAGTTAGAACAGTCAATCATTTCTAAAACTCTTGTTTTTAAAATATCACGAGGAGTAGTGGTGTTCAACTTTTGTAACAGCGGAAGAATATCGAGGATATCTTTTTTGTCAATTGCTTTAAAATGTATATTCATTCTGTATTTTTGAGTTAAAAGAAATTAAGATGATAAAAATAACAAATATATCGGCTCAAGAAACGTACGAAATACGATTGTTGGTACTAAGAAATAATATCGATTTACCATATAAATTTAAAGGAGATGAAGAAGGAAGTACCTTTCATTTAGGAGCTTTTTATGAAAAAAAACTAGTAGGTATTGCTACGTTTATGAAAAGTAACCTAGAAGCTTTTGATGTAGAGCAATATCAGCTAAGAGGAATGGCAACTTTACCTGAAGTAAGAGGAATGGGGGCAGGGAAAAAATTGATTATTAAAGCAATAGATATATTACAAGAAAGAAAGATAACTGTCTTATGGTGTAATGCTAGAAAAGAGGCTGTAGGGTTTTATGAAAACTTAGGTTTTAAAATTACAGGAGAAGAATTTGAAGTTCCAAAAGTAGGAGCTCATTTTAAAATGTATTATCTTGTAAGCTAGATGTTTATTTTAATAATAGCTTAGATAAATCCTTAAGAATATGAAAGCATTACAATTAATACTAATAATCTTCTTTTTTAATTCATTGAACTTGTTGTCACAAGAAAAAGAAGTGAAAATAACTACAGAAAAGCTTACAGATCGTGTTTATGTTTTAAAAGGACAAGGAGGAAATATTGGACTCTTTATTGGAAATAATAGTGTTTTTATGATTGATGATCAGTTCGCACCTCTAAGTAAAAAAATACAAGCTGCTATAAAAAAGATAACGGATAAACCAGTAACTTATTTAATAAATACGCATTGGCATGGTGACCATACAGGGGGAAATGCCAATTTTCAAAAAGAGGGTGCTATTATTGTTTCTCATGAAAATGTGCGAAAACGTATGAGTGTAGATCAGGTTGTTAGGGGAGAGGTAAGGTCAGCGTCGCCAAAAGAAGCTCTGCCAGTTATTACTTTTTCAGAAAATATGTAGTTTTATATGGATGAAGAGCCTGTTCTTGTTACGCATATTCACAATGCACATACCGATGGAGATGTTTTAGTGTATTTTGTTAATAGCAATGTGTTGCATGTAGGTGATGCTTATTTTCAAGGGAAGTTTCCTTATATAGATATAGATTCAGGCGGAAGTATTGATGGTTACATTAAAGGAATAAAAACAATCATGAGAATTACTGATGCTAACACAAAAATAATTCCTGGACATGGAAATGTGACTACAAAAGAAGAGTTAAAAGAGTATTTACAAATGTTGGAAGATTTAAAAACCCAAGTTTTTACAGAAATTGAAAAAGGAGCGAGTTTAGAAGAAGTAAAGAATAATGCTAAAATAACTGAAAATTATAAAGGTTATAACGGTTGGATAACGGAAGATAAAATTAAAGAAGCAATCTATAAAAGTTTGAAAATGAAGTAAAAATAAAAACCCAAATCGAATGATTTGGGTTTTGTAGCGAAGACGGGATTTGAACCCGTGACCTCAGGGTTATGAATCCTGCGCTCTAACCAACTGAGCTACCTCGCCTGATTGCGGGTGCAAATATAATTACTTTTTGGATTTCGGCAATAAAACATTAAATTTTTTTTTAAAAAATAATTATCTATATTGGCGATCAAACAAAAAAATAGATGAGTAAAGTAAAATTTGAATTAGAGTTTCCTATACATGCTTCGCCAAGCATGCTATATCAATATTTTGCAACACCTGCAGGATTAGAAGAATGGTTTGCAGATAAAGTAAATTCAAGAGGTAAAATCATTACTTTTTTTTGGGATGATTCTGAAGAAGAAGCTAAAATTTTAACCAAAAAAACGGATGAACGTATTAAGTTTAAGTGGACAGAAAGTGAAGATGATGACAGTTATTTTGAGTTTAAAATACAAGTAGATCCATTAACAAAAGATGTAGCGGTTATTGTTACTGATTTTGCTGATGATGAAGATGATGTTGAAGAAGCAAAAATGCTTTGGGAAAATCAAATAGAAGCATTAAAACATAATATAGGAGCTTAATATTGGTAAGATTCCTTTTTTATAAAGATTAATTCGGCAAATTGTCGAGTTTTTTTGTGACTAATACTTCTCTAAATTGTAAGTTTGCATTTAAATTTTTTTAAGAAATGGTAAATTTTAACGGAGCTTTAATTGTAGAGAACGAAGTACAACTTTCAACCCAAAATAGAGCGTTTAAATACGGTGATGCTATTTTTGAAACCATTAAAGTAGTAAATGGGAAAGTAGTTTTTTTAGAAGATCATTATTTTAGGTTAATGGCTTCGATGCGTATGCTTCGTATGAAGATTCCGATGGAATTTACTCTTGAATTTTTACAAGAAGAAATTACCAAAGTAGTAAAAGAATTACCAGAGGCTTCAATGTATAGAATTCGATTGACTGTTTTTAGAAAAGATGGAGGTTTGTATACACCTATAACAAACGAAATTGATTATATTATTGAAGGTAGTCCGATAGAATTTACTGATAAAAAAGTGTACAAAGTTGACGTTTTTAAAGACTTCTATAATTATTCAGGACTGTTGTCTACGGTAAAAACAACCAATAAAATGTTAAATACATTAGCGGCTGTTTTTGCTGAAGAAAATGATTTAGACAACTGTATTTTGTTGAATGAAAGAAAAGGAGTTGTAGAAGCGATTAATGGGAATCTTTTTATAGTAAAAGGAAACGTTGTGAAAACACCAGCTTTAACAGAAGGGTGTATTAAAGGAATTGTTAGAAAAAAAGTGATAGATATTATTGAAAAGCACCCTGATTATACAATTGAAGAAACGGCTATTTCTCCTTTCGAAATTCAAAAGGCAGATGAAGTTTTCATCACAAATGCAATCATAGGAATTCAATCGGTTACCAATTACCGAAAAAAAGAATTCTCTATAGAAATAACCAATAAAATAAAGAGCAGTTTACAATTAGCAATCGTAACAAGTTAGTTCATTTGTATATCGCTAGGAGCATTTGCCCAAATTTTATATTTACCACCACGTTGTAATAATTTGTCTTTCCAAAAACTTTGATCGTTGGTGGTTAAAATATTGTCGTAGTCATTTTCAGTAATAAACCAAGAATTCATTACAAGTTCTTCATCTAATTGATTACTACTCCATCCAGAGTATCCCAAAAAGAAACGAATCTCAGTAGCTTCAAGTTGTTTCTTTCAAGTTGTTTCTTGTTAAGTAACTCTTTTAAAAGTTCAAAATTTCCGCCCCAATAAATTCCTTTAGCAACTTCAATGCTATTAGGAAGTAGATGAGGAACCTTATGGATAAAGTATAGGTTGTCTTGCTCTACAGGTCCACCTTGATAAACAGTAAAATCACAGTCAATTTCAGGAACTAAATCACTAAGAACATGATCTAAGGGTCTATTTAAAATAAAACCAACCGAGCTTTTTCTTGTGTGTTCAGTAAGTAAAATAATAGTTCTCTTAAAAGAGCTATCATTTAATATTGCTGGATCTGCAATTAGCAACCTACCTTTTTCTGGTTTAAGTGCAACCATAATTTTTAATTTATAAGCACTAAGTTAAATAAATTTTTAATAAAAATTTAACATAAGTGTTAAAAATAGCAGGAAAAACAGGAAAAAAACGGTGATTACATTTTTTCTAATACCTGTATAACTTCGTTCTTTTTTCTTACGGAAACAGGAATAGTTGTTTTGTTTTTTAAAACTAAATACCCACCATCTGACTTGATAAATTCTTTAATGAATTGAATATTAATAAGATGGCTTTGATGAACTCTTAAAAAATCAAATTCTTTTAACATGTCAGCAAAGTGTTTAAGCGTTTTTCCAACCAGTATTTTTTGCCCATCATTCATGAAAAACTCAGTGTAATTATTATCGGACTGACAACGGATAATATCGTCTAAATTTACCACTACAATCTTATCAGAGGTACTTAATGAGATCTTTTTAGGGCGTTGATTTGGTTTTGTGATGGATTGTTGCAGTACAGTTAACTGCTCTTTGTCGGGTTTAATTTGATCTTTAGCTTTGTTAATAGCATTTGTCAAATCTTCATTTGAATAGGGTTTTAATACATAATCAATCGCAGCAAATTTAAAGGCTTTAATAGCGTACTCATCACTAGCAGTAACAAAAATAATTTTTGAAGAAAGGTTAGGGTGAATTTCAAGCACATCAAATCCAGTACCATCACCTAGCATAATATCTAAAAACAGGATATCTGGTTGTTGTTTTCGTAATATTTTAGAGGCTTCTACTACGCTTTTAGCAGTGCCAATAACCTCAATTTCTGGGTGAAATTGTGTTAAATCATTTTGCAACATATCTAAAGCTGTTGGCATATCGTCTACTAAAATTGCAGTAAGTTTTGTCATTGTTAAAAGTCAGTTTTTAAAGGAATTTTAAAAGCAACTTTTGTGCCTTTAACCTGTTTGCCTTCGATTATTTCATCAATATGAAAAGTACTCTTTTTTGATAAACTTTCAATTCGTTCTTGCGTAACTTTTAATGCAACCGATTGATGCGTACTTGTGGTCTTTATTTTTTTTGATTGATGAATTCCAATACCGTTATCTACTATTTCACAATGTAAAAAATCGTTTTTCACAGAGAAATGAATATCCACTTTTCCGTTCTCTACAGAAGATATTCCATGTTTGATACTATTTTCAACAAAAGGTTGAATAAGCATAGGAGGAATCAGAATTTCTTCAGGATCAAGAGTAAGGTTTGTTATTATAGAATATTCGAAAGGTCTCGGATTCATTTGCTGTTCTAATTCAATATAATTTTTTAGCGTGGTAATTTCTTCTGCTAAACATATTTCTTCTTGTCTTGAATTGTGTAAAACACCACGTAAAAGGGTAGCAAACCTACTAATTGTAGCATTTAATTCAACTGATTTTCCTGAGTTTCCTAAGGCTTTTATTCCGTTTAAAACATTGAAAATAAAGTGCGGATTCATTTGTAGTTGCAATGCTTTTTGCTCAAGTGATAATAAATGATTTTCTAATTGTAGTTTTGCTACTTTAGCTTTATTTTTAGCTTGAATTCTACGAACGTATAACCAAATAATACTTCCTAATAACAAACTTACTAAACCAATAGCAGACCAGATAAACCATTTTTTTTGATAGATAGGAGTATCAATAAAAAAGTTAAATTCAATTGGGTCACTTTCTAGTTCTCCAATTTTTGATTGGGCGGTAAAAGTGTAATTTCCTGGAGATAAATAGGCTAAATCGATAGTACTTTTCTTACTCCAAGGGCTTACTTGATTATTTAAAGTATAGCGATATTCTAAATTATTAGAATTGGTAATATCTACTGTTTTGTAATAAAATGAAATATGATTTTTATCTGCCGGAAGCTGTAACGTTTTTTCATACCCATTTATATTGATACTATCAATAGATTTAAAAACTACTTCTATGCTTTCAAAAGATATGGTAGGTTTTTTCAAGTTAGGTCTATCACTTTTAATAAAATAGATTCCTTTATCTTGTGTACCAATCCATGTGTTTTTGTCGGAATCTTGAAAAGCAATAGAAATTTTATTGGTAGTAAGGGTGTTGTATTTGTTAATGGTTCTTTCAAAATTGAAATTAGCGTCTAATACTTCAATACCTTCATCTTCAGAAATTACCCAAAATTGATTGTTGATTTTTTTGATTCCCTTAATATTTTGTGAAGTGATGGTTTGTGTGTCTATTTCATTATCTGTTATGAATTTAAGTCCGTTATTATAAGTGGTGGTAATAATAGTTTTACCATCAATTAAGATAGAAGTGTAATTGTTAACATCAATTCTGTCTAAAACTTCTGGATTGATAAGTTTGTCCAGTCTCCATAAAGATTTATTAGTTGCTATCCAATAAAATTTTCCATCAAACTTAATGTCATTTACTTTGTTTAAATCTATTTGAAAATTGGTACGAAGGGGAGAAAGATAATCTTCACGAACTCTAACGATTCCTTTATCTGTTCCTAAAAAAGTATGATTGTTGACAGTTAAAACACAGTTAACGCTGTTTCCTTCAAAATTATTGAAACCGTTATGGTTTTTAATACTTAAACCTTTATCAGTTCCGATAAAAAGAGTATTGTTATTTGCTTTGACAACGTTTATATTGTTGGATATTAATCCGTTTTGAGATGTGTAGGTTATAAATGAGTTTCCATTATATCGAATTAAACCTTTATCAGAAGCTAACCATAAGTAACCTGTACGATCTTGAACTCCGCCTTTAATATGTAAACTTGGAAGTCCATCATTTTTATTGTAAGTTTTTAAGGGTTGATTTTGAGCAGAAATACTTGTTAATCCAAAAAAAAAGAAAAAGAAAATTGTGTAAACGAAATTTTGGATCAAGAGATTTTGGGTTCTTGATACAAAGCTATTTTTAGAGCAAATTTTTGTTGAATTAAGGTTTAAAAACTTCATCATAACAAACATACTTAAATTAAACGTCATTACGAAGGGCAGGAGGGAATTGCTTTATTCGTAATGACGTTTGTTCAACAATTATAAGTTATTTCATAGCATATAAACGCCTGTTGTTAGGATCTGGTTTTACATGTTCTAATTCACCGTAAGGTTTTACTAAAGGCTTCAAAACGCATAGAGCAGATGCTTTTCCTGTGATTGTTAATTGGTCATTTTTTACAATATAAGTCCATCTGAACTTTTCTAAAGGAATGTTTGTTTTTTGCACTTCTTTCATCAAGTTTTCTTCACTAGCAATAAAATCCATAATTTCTTCTTGCATTACAAAGTGTGGAATTTCATTATCAGAATTGTGATAATCTAACTCTAAATTCACAGGAATGCTGTACTGAACTGTATATGGTTCTCCTACATAACGCTCTCTTTCGTTATTTAAAGCATCGTACCAATCAATTTCTTTTTCTTCTGGATACTTCTTAGCAATTTCTTTAGATAAATCTACTTTTCCAGGAGAATTAGCTGTTGGATAAAACACATAATACGGTTGCGCTAAATAGTGGTTAGAAAACTCTCCACCAAAAACATTGTAATAAGGTGATGCAACTACCTGAGGTATTTTATTTTCAGTAATGAAAGCACTTTTTAGCGTGTTAACTAAATCACTGTTTGATGCCAACTCATTGGTATGAAAGATAACTTTTGTGTCATCTGTAATAGCATCACTTTTTAGTAAAGGTAATCTACCTTGATCAATTGTTTTTTGTAAGCTATTAGCAGTTATTTTTTCTCCATTTACAACCGTTTCTAAGTTCATTGCTTTAAACGGATTGTTGTTGTTTACAATATGAATTTCTCCATAAGGGTTTTCACTAGCATTACTATTCATCCAAGTAATGATTTCTTCAATAGAGTATTTTCCGTTGATAACATCATAGTTTTTCTCTTTAAAGTATATGCGCGCACTGTCGTAAAAATGACTGTTACCTTTGTCGTTTCCTGTAATGAAAACTACAGGGGTTCTGTACTCTACCACAGAATTTTCCATAACTTCATCTAGTTTAGCAATATTTCCCAGTTCTTGTTTTTTGTTTTCTTTTTTTGTGTCATTACAGCTTGTAAATACTCCGATAAGTAGTAGTAATCCCATTACTGTACCTACTTTTAAAATGTTTTGTTTCATAGTTTTTTGTTTTAAGGTTATTATAGTTTTATTGTTGTAAGATGATGGTTACATCTCTACCTAAATTAAAATCGGTTGATAATTTATTTAAGATATTAGGTAGGTTTCTATCGCTAATCCATTGACCGTTTTCTTGCTTTTCAACAGAAGCGATTAATCCGTTATTACTGATTTGTAATTTTAAACTTGTGTATTTTTCCAAATACATTTTTAATACTGATGAATAATTGTTGTTAGACCACATAATTGTTGTTTTTATATGATCAAAATTACCACAGATGTATAGGTGAATTAGGAGTAAATTAGAATTCGTAGTAGATAAATTAGAATTCGTTGTCGTCAGTTACTAGACAGTAGACGTTAGCCAGTAGTGAGTGGTTAATTTATAGAAAACGTAGTAGATAAAAGGAATTGGCTGAAAGCTAAAGAATGCAGTCTTCAGCCAATTTCCTATTAATAACAATCCGTTTTAATTTGATTGTTCTTTTTAAAGTAATTTAAAGAAGTGTTCAGCTTGTTTGAAACAATTTGTTCTATGGAAGTTTCAACACCTTTCAACATTTTGATAGAGCCACAAATCATAATTGTTCCACCGTTTTGTAAAACAGAAGCAATTGTATTCTCTTCTTTTAATAATAAATCTTGAACGTACTCTTTGTTTTGTTCTTGGGAATAAGCAATATGAATGTTGTTGTTTTCTATATTGTTTAGTAAAGGAGTATAAATTTTTAAAGATTCTTGAGTTCTTCCTCCCCAAAACAAATGTGTTTTTGTACCATTTTTTTGTTGAAGCATTCCCAAAAAAGGAGCAATTCCGGTTCCGTTAGCAATTAAAATAACTTCTTTGTTTTTCTTCGGGAAATGAAAATCTTTATTTGGTTGAATACTTGCTTGAATTGGTTCGCTTTCCTCTAATTGATAAAGTAGGTTAGAGCAAATTCCTAATTCATGTTTTTTAATACTTAATAGAATGTCGTTATCAATTTTCCCGACAGAATACAAACGTTCAATATGGTCTTCTTTTGGAGTAATGGCGAGTAAATCTCCTGAATTAAAACGAAGTTTTTTTGTAGGATGTAAGCGAACTAAAAAAGAATCGTCGTTGTTTAAATCAGTTTTAGAAACTGTAGTAAAAGTTTGTTGCTTTTTAGGTTTTTTAATTATTTGAACTAGTTCTAAATCGATTCCTGTTTTGTTACTCCATTGGTGCCCCCAAGTTTTAAAATCTTGAAATGATTGATTGTTGATTTTATATACAGGTACTACTGCGTTAAAATTAGGATGTTGTTGTAATGCAGCATCAATATCAATAGCAAATTGACAGAATTTAGGATATGCTCTAGAACCAAAACCAATTACCGAATAGTTAATCGTATTCTGACTATTTATTTGCTGAATTAATTTTAGAAACTTGTTCGCATTTGAAGGTGCTTCTCCATCTCCGTAAGTTGAAGTTAGTACAATTAAATGTTTCGCGTTCGTGTAAGAAGTATAGTTGTTTAAAACATCAATAAAAACAGAGTTGTTTGTTTTAACTAATGAATTGTACAATGCAGAAGCAAACTGAAAAGTACTGTTTGTTTCAGATCCCACTAAGATGATAATTTCTGCTTTGTCTTTACGAATGTTGTTTTTAGGTAGCGAGCTTTTTTTAGTTCTGTTAAGAGTCATTACAAATCCAGAATAGATAAAAAACAGGATTGAAATTGAAGAAAGCAACAATACAATCGACCAAATAATAGTTCCATTCCCTGTATGGAGTAACAAACTCCAGTTTAAAAGTATGCTAGTTAATGAAAGGTTTTCTTTACTAATAATTTCACCAGTATATTGATGTACTAGTAATTCGCTGTCGGTTAGTTTTATAAAAAAGAAATCTTCTTCGTCTTCAGAAAAAGGGAATTCGACACTTTTTACGGTATTTAAAGTGATATTTTGAAAGGTCGAAAATTCAGCAATCGCTAATTTCTCATCCGAGGTAGAAGATGAAATATCAAAAGAATGATTGATTTTTGCCGTAGGTAAAAGAGAAAATTTATCTAAAGATAAATACACACCTGTTAGGGTGATAATAATAATAGGAATCAGTGTATACCTTCCGATAACGATATGATAGTATTGAGCAAAATCTTCTTTTATAATCTTAGAAAAGAGATGTTTTATACCACCTTGTCGTTTGGCAATTAATATTAGTCCCGTAATTGCTATTAAACTCAGTAAAAAAGAAACGAAACCAATAATGAAACGCCCTGTTGATTTTAAAAATAATGACCTGTGTAAACTCGTTGCAAATTGAAAAACAGGATGTTTTTTTTCTGGTTCTCCTAGTTTTTCTCCGGTAAACGGATTTACATAAAAAGTAGCACTTTTTCCTTCTTTAGTAATTACCGAAGCGGTTACAAAATCATTCTCATCAACAGTAATAGAAATTACTTCATCATACTGTTTTTGTAGTTCAGAAATTGTTTCAGCTAGGGTGATATTTTCTGTATTAGGAATGCTGTATTCTGATAGCTGTTTTGATATAGGTTCAAACGCTAAAATAATACCTGTAACTGCAGCGAGAAGTACGAATATAGAAGAAGATATAGCCAAGGTTAAGTGGCTATATCTCCAAATTGAGGTGGTCATTTTTGTTAGATGTTTATTTAAACTATTGAGGTATTAGACGTATGTAACGGATAAAACCTTTTCCTTCAAATTTGTTTTTAAGATTTTCGGTTGTTAACTCAAATTCTACATCGTCTTTGTAATATTCTTGGTCTTCTACAGCCGATTCAAATCTGATTTTATAACCTTTATCAATCTTGTCGTTATCTATGTTTAGTATGCTAATAGTTCTACCACCACCGCTAACTGTAGCGCCAGTTATAGCATCAATATCAGCGCGAACTTTTCCTTGAAATTTCCACCATTCGGTAATGTCTGAATACCATTCTTCATCATCACCAATTACATACAAGGTTTTATCATATTCTCCATTCGGATTCAATAATGAAATAGTGATGTAAGCGCCTTCACCCGTATAATTTTTTAGTTGAATCATACATTTGTAACTAGCGCTATTTGTTGAGGTAAAAGCCATGGTAAGCATAGCTATTAAAAGAATTGGAATTATTTTTTTCATCTTAATTTGTTTTTTAAATCTCGATATAATTTTGATTGTTTTTCTCAAAATCACTCGATGTGATGTTTTATTTTAAAAAGTTAATATTGATGTTTTGGTTCTTAAGAACTTCGTTTTCTTTAGCTAAATCATAAACAGTTTCTTCAAAATCGGTCGTGATTGATTTATCTGCGCCAATACTTAATAAATAATTGATTACATCTGTATTGTTAGCTTGCATTACAGCTAAGTGCAATGGAGTTAATCCGTCGTTGTTTTGTTTTTAGCATTTACATCAATTTTTAAAGTGTTGATTTTTTGTAATAAGTCAACGCTATTTTTTTCTATAGCTATATGGAATAACGTGTTTTTATCCGCTTGAAGTTGTGTTAAGTTTAATCCGTTATTCGCTAAAAGCTGCATTTTTTTGTTGAAATCCTCTGATTTTTTCGGATGGTAACTTTTCACTAAATAATAAGCTAACGAATTTTCTTTATTATCCTTTACTTGAATGTCAGCTTTGTTTTTGATTAAATAATCAACAATAGCTTCTGAGTTGTATTCAACTGCATACGTAAGAGCAGAGTGCCCTTTTTTATTCGTGTGATTAATGTTGGTTGTTTTTTCTGATAACAACTGAACAATCTCTAAAGTATTCCTACTAGCAGCAATTAGTAGAGGAGTGTTTCCGTTTTCATCAACTTGATTAGGGTTTACTCCTTTGTTAAGGAAATAGTTAAAAGTAGCTATGTCTTTGTTTCCGCGAGCTAAATTATGAAGCGGTGTTTTTCCGTCTTTATTCGTAATATTCGGATTGATTCCTAAGCTTTCTAAATACTTGAAAAACTCAAGTGAATTGTAACCTGCTCTAGAGCCTTGTGTAGCTAGCAAGATTGCATTTCCTCCTTTTTTGTTTAAGTTTTTATAAGGTATACTTTTCTTGATAAGAAGTTCTAAGATGGTTTTATTTCCTTTTTTTGCAGCATAGTTAAAGGCACCGTTTCCGTTATGGTCAACACTTTGTAAGCTTAATCCTTTAGTAGAAAGGTATTCTATAAAAGATAGGTCTTTTAAACTAGGTAAAACTAAAAGAAGAGCGTTGGCACCGTGTTCGTCAACATCTGTTTTAATATCAATTCCGTTTTTAATGCATAACTCATAAATTTCTTTATTGGTTTGTCCTGCATTAGCAGCAAAGGTTAATGGAGAAAACTGATGCGAATCTTTTACATCCATACGAGCATTGTTGGCTAGTAAATGCTTCATTATTTCAACATTGTTTTTGTAAGCAGCCCAGAAAATATAAGTTCTTTTATCGTGTGTTATTTTGTTAACATCATTCCCTTTTTTGGTTAGTAGATGTTTGATAACTTCATTCGGAGCATCTGCTAAAATAGCTTGTGAAACAGCGTCAAATCCGCCAGAATTAGAAGCAGTAGCATCGTTACCTTCTTTTATTTTTTGTTCAATAAGTTCAACGGTAGGGTTGTTTTTCCAAAAAGATCTATCTAAAAAGATGTTTTTTGTTTGTGCTTGTATTGAACTAATAAGAACTGTTAGTATAAGAGTGATTTGTAATTTTTTCATTAGGAGTTTATTTTTTTATAAAAGATTCAATGGTTTTATCAATTTCATTTTCTTTTGAAGTTTCGTCAGAAAACAAATATTTGAATAGAGGTTTATTGTCTACTTTATTTTCTAAAGAAAGATTGGTATTTCTACCGTACACTTCATCCCATTTATTTCTTACGAGTTGCCATTTATTTTGATTTTTTTTCCACCAGTTTTGTGCAGCTTCACATCTACTGTCTGGTACTTTAACGTAGGTGTTATAACCTTTTTCATGAGCAACAACAATGTCTTCTTTACCAGTTCTTCTTATAATTTTTCTATTATCTTGATCGTGTAACCAACCGTAGCTTGTAATTTCATGGCGATTTCCTCTTTCTGTAACATTATAATCGCTTCTTTTGGTGTATTCTCTTCTTGGTAAAGGAGCATCTGTAGTATTTTCCCAGTAGCTTTTTCCGTCTACATGTACCCAAGTTCCAGAACCTTCGTATCGTGGACTATCATCTACTTGATATACTTTTTGAGTCCATTGTTTCTTAACTTCTGATTTTGGCTTCGTTTGAAACAACCAATTGTTGTCGCCATTATACATGTAAAACTCAGTGTTTTCGTATAGCCAATCTTGTCTCCAATGCTTAACTATATGTGGATTAGTAGGGTTTCCAACTTGTAATAAGTGTTGGATAGAGATTTTATTATTCTCATCAACTATTAATTCTGCCCATTCTAAACCTTTGTCAGTTTTCGTTTTAGAAGGTTTGTAAAGCGAGTCTTTACTGTTGTTAAAAGTTTCAGCAAAATTGAAAGTTACTTCATAGCAACCGCACATGTCTTTTATAGCTTGTCTATCTTTTTTCTTTTTGCTTTGAGCGTTAATGGTAAGTGTACATAGTAATATAATACAACTCAATAATATTTTTTTCATTATGATTTTTGTTTGAATTTATTTTCGACAAAAATATAAATTTTATTTAGATTGATTAAAAATAAAAAAATATATTTGCGGAAAATTATTAAGAATGTTTCTAAATAAAGGAATTGGAATTTTGTTAATGCTTGCTACAATGTCTTCTTTTTCTCAAGAAGAAATTAAGCAGGATAGTGTTTATTATAATAAGCTTGAAGAAGTTGTAATCACAGGACAATACAATCCTCAATCAATAAAGAAGTCAGTATATAACGTAACAGTTATAGATAAAAAACAAATAGAAAAACAAGCGGCTAATAATTTAGCAGATTTGCTAAACTTCAAATTAAACTTAACAGTTGTGCCAAATGCTCAGTCAGGTAAATCTACTATTTCGCTATTTGGTTTAGACTCACAATACTTCAATATTTTGATTGATAATATTCCTTTAGTAAGTGATAATGGACTGGGAAATAATATTGATTTAACTCAAGTTAATTTAGATGACGTTGAGCGAATTGAAATCGTTGAAGGGGCTATGGGAGTGGAGTATGGAGCAAACTCAGTATCTGGGGTTATTAATATTATAACAAAAAAATCTGCTCGAAGTAAATGGAGTATAAAAACATCGTTACAAGAAGAAACAGTTAGCAATGAATTTACTTTTTTTAATAAAGGAAGGCATATACAAAGTGTAAATGTAGCACATAACTTTTCTGATAATTGGTTTGGTAGAATTAGCTTTAATAGAAACGATTTTGCTGGTTTTTATGATAATAGAAAAGGAAGAGATTATTATAAAAACGATAGTTTAAGAGGTTATAGCTGGTTGCCAAAAGAACAGATTAATACTAACGGGTTTTTAAACTATAAAAATGAGCGATTTAATTTAAGTTATCGATTTAATTATTTTAATGAACTTATAAATTACTATAATACAGGTGTAAGAGCTAATATAAATACAGATACGCAAACTAGTAATCCGTCTGCTACAGATAGAGTTTTTAAAACTAATAGGTTTGTAAATAACTTAAACGTAAATGGTAATTTTAAATCAGGAAGTTCATATTCTTTCTCAGCTTCATATCAAACACAAGATAGGTATTTAAACGAGTTCAATTATTATATTTTGAATGGAGATAAAACCAATGAAGTCGATGAAGTTTATCAGTCAAGTGAAGTTTTCTTTTCGAAAGGAGCTATTTCAAATTTCATAAAAAGCAATCGCCATAATTTTCAATTAGGATACGAAACACGCTACATAAGCGGTTTTGATACACAAGCATCAGGCAGTGTTACGCAACAAGATAAAAAGCGAACACAAAATAATTATGCTTTATACGGTTCTTCTGAAATTAACTTTTCAGACTCTTTTATGGTTCGTCCGGGGTTGCGATTTGAATATAACTCCCTATTTCGTTCAAAACTTTTAGGTTCATTAAGCCTTCGTTATCTATTAAAAAATGGTTTTGAACTTAGGGGTAACGTAGGAACCTCGTATAGAACCCCAAATTTTGAAGAATTATACTACTATTTTGTAGATTCTAATCATGATGTAAGAGGGAATGAAGACTTAAACCCAGAAAATGGATATTCCGCATCATTGAGTTTAAAGAAAAAAAGTTGGTTTGATGGTTCAAGTATATCATTATTAAATAGCGTAAAAATTGACTATATAAATGTTGATGATAAAATTGATTTAGCAATTGTAAACTCTTCACCATTACAATATCAATACATAAACATTGATGCGTATAAGTTATGGGGAATTTCATCAACTAATACTATAAAAGCTAACAATTGGGCATTTAATTTAGGGGCAACTATGCAAGGAATATCTAGAATAGCGAATAATGAAGCGAATGCAGAAAATGATTTTTTATACTCATTTCAGCTAAATACAAGTGCTACTTATGAAATAGAAAAGTGGCAAACAGCATTCACAGTTTTATTAAAACATAACGGAAGACAACAAAACTATGTTGCTTCGGGAACAGATAATGAAGGGAATTCAATTTTCTCAAAATCTACGATAGCATCCTACAATTGGTTAGATGCTTCTATGAAAAAATCATTTTTTAAGAACAAGTTAGAAACAACCTTAGGCGCTAGAAACTTATTTGATGTTACGAATGTTAATGTCAATAACGTAAGCAATGGAGGAACACACTCGGCAAATAATAATACTCTTTTGCTGGGGTACGGACGATCATACTATTTAAAACTATTATATAATATCAATTTTTAAAATTAATAATCATGACAAACAAGATTTTATCATTTTCTTTATTAGTAGCAGCTTTCTTATTAACAAGCTGTTCTAATGATAATAATTTACCTTCAGAACCTATAAAAGTAGTAATAGAAGGGGCAACTGTAGCACCAGAAATAGGAGGGCCTAACCAACCTAATCAAGTATATGTAGATTTAAGTACCAATACTACAACAAACGTAAAAAGAGATTCTTGGGATTTAGGCTTTTACTCAGGAGATAAGTTTAAGGTTGTTTTAAATGGAGCTATTTATATGGCTGCAGCTCAGTTATCTTCTACAGATATAAATGCTGTAAACTCTTCAACTCAAGAGGTTAAAGATTTACAGCCTAAAGTAGCTGTGGGTACTTTTGACTCTGAAAGTTCGGCATATATTGATGCTCCTAATGGAGACATAAATACTACTGCAATAGCTGAAATATCAGATAATGATGAAGATAATAAAGTGTACTTAGTAAATTTAGGATACGAGATAGGTACAGAAACTCCAGTTGTAGGAGGGGTAGGTATTTCTGATGATTCTAGAGGTTGGAAAAAAATTAGAATCTTAAAAGATGGCAGTACTTATGTTCTACAATATGCAGATTTAGATGCAACTACACATAATGAAGTTGTAATTACCAAAACAGAAGGTTATAATTTTACTTTTTTTAGCTTCAATACTGAAAATACTGTAAATGTTGAGCCTAAAAAAACTGAATGGGATTTAAACTTTACTGTTTTTACGAATGAAATTCCAGGTTACGGGGCATATGGTTATTCAGATTTTGTAGTAAACAATTTAAAATCTAATGTAAAAGTGTATATGATTGACATAGAAACAGAAGATTATACATACAATACTTTTTCATTGACAGATGTAAATTTAGACAGCTTTGAAAATGATCAACGTGGTATTGGTAGTAGTTGGAGAAATGGTGGAGGACCAGGAACTTTACCTTCTCTTAAAGATAATGTCTTTTATGTATTAGAAGATACTGATGGTAATTTATATAAACTAAAGTTTTTAGCATTAACAAACGAAACTGGAGAAAGAGGTTATTCTGAGTTTGTATATAGCTTATTAAAATAATTAAGAGTTTCTTATTTATTAAATTTTGTTAATTTTTGTTGTGAAAGGCTGTCCGACCGAAAGGTTGGGTGGCTTTTCTAGTTAAAAAGGTTTAGTTAATGAGTTTTTCAGCTAAATACTTAGAAGTGTACGACTCTTTATTTTCAGCAAGTTTTTCAGGAGTGCCTGCAAAAATTAAATTTCCACCTTTTTTACCACCTTCCAAACCAAGGTCGATTATGTAATCGGCACATTTAATTAGCTCAATATTGTGCTCAATAACAATAATAGAATGCCCTCTTTCTATCAAAGCATTAAACGATGCTAATAGTTTTTTAATATCGTGAAAATGCAAACCAGTTGTGGGTTCATCAAAGATGAATAGTGCTTTGTCTTTTGTGTTTCCTTTGACTAAAAAAGAAGCTAATTTGATACGTTGTGCTTCGCCCCCTGATAATGTAGAAGATGATTGTCCTAATTGTACATAGCCTAATCCAACATCCTGTAAAGGTTTTAGTTTTCTGGCAACTTTTGTTTGATTGTGTTGTGTGAAAAAAGCAACAGCATCGTCGATGGTCATGTTTAAAATATCATCGATGTTTTTTCCTTCAAAAGCAACTTCTAAAACTTCCTTTTTAAAGCGTTTTCCTCCACAAGTTTCACATTCTAAATGCACATCGGCCATGAATTGCATTTCAATCGTTACTTCACCTTCACCTTTACAAACTTCACAACGACCACCTTCAACATTGAAAGAAAAATGTTTAGGTTGATAATTTCTAATTTTTGATAGTTTTTGATCTGATAATAACTTTCGAATATCGTCGTAAGCTTTAATGTAGGTAACTGGATTGGAACGAGAAGAGCGTCCAATAGGGTTTTGATCGATAAATTCTACATGTTTTAAGGTGTCAAAACTTCCTGTAATTTCTGTATGTTGCCCTAATTTATCTCCATACCCTATGAGTTGCTTTTGCATCGCAGGATATAAAATTTTCTTTACCAAGGTACTTTTTCCACTTCCTGAAACCCCAGTAATAACCGTTAAATTGTTTAGCGGAAAAGCTACATCAATATTTTTTAAGTTGTTTTCACGAGCACCAATAACTTCAATAAAATTCTTAGAATTTCTTCGCTTGGTTGGAACTTCAATTTTTAATTCTTCGGAAAGATATTTAGCTGTTAATGAGTCAGATTTTAGAATTTCATCAAAAGTTCCTTCAGCAACTACATTTCCACCATAAGTTCCCGCTTCAGGACCGATATCTATAATATAATCGGCTTCTTTCATGATGTCTTCATCATGTTCAACTACGATTACGGTGTTTCCTAAATCGCGTAGGTTTTTTAAAACACCAATGAGCCTTTCAGTATCTTTTGGGTGTAACCCAATACTTGGTTCGTCTAAAATATACATCGAACCAACTAACGAACTTCCTAAGGATGTAGCTAAATTAATTCGTTGACTTTCTCCACCAGATAGCGTGTTTGATGTTCGGTTTAAGGTTAAGTAGTTTAAACCAACATCGGTTAAAAACTGTAAGCGATTGTTGATTTCAGTTAATAAGCGTTTCCCTATTTTTTCTTCGTATTTGTTGAGCTGAATACTATTGAAAAATACAGCTAATTCGTCTAGAGGAAGCGTAACCAATTCGGAAATTGTCTTTCCATATACTTGCACAAAATTTGCTTCTTTGCGCAAACGTTTTCCTTCACACTCCGTACATTTAGTTTTTCCGCGGTAGCGAGAAAGCATTACACGGTTTTGAATCTTGTAACTTTTCTCTTCTAATTTTTTGAATAGATGATTGATTCCTTTGAACTTTTTGGTTCCATTCCAAATAAGGCTTTTATGTTCTTCAGAAAGTTCAAACCAAGGTTTATGAATTGAAATTCCGAACTCTTCGGCATGAAGAATCAAGTCGTTTTTATATTTTTTATAGCTGTCTGTTTTAAACGGAAAAATAGCATCCTCGTAAATAGACAACCCTGTGTTAGGAATAACCAAATCTTCATCAATACCAATTACATTTCCATAACCTTCACAGGTAGGGCAAGCTCCGTAAGGATTGTTAAAACTGAATAAATGTGTGTTCGGTTCTAAAAAAGAAATTCCGTCTAGTTCAAATTTATTACTGAATTCTGTAGTAGTTTCGTCAGATAAGTTTTCTATGTAACAAATTCCTTTTCCTTCAAAAAAAGCAGTTTGAACAGCATCTCCCAAACGATTGTAAAAATCTTCTTCGTTTTTAACTACAATTCTATCAACTACTAAGAATAAAGTGTCACCATTAAAATCATCCGCAGGAAATTCATCAATTCTATAAACGGTGTCTTTGTATTTTAAACGAGCATATCCTTGTTGTGTTAATACCTGTAAAACAGTTTTAATGTCTCTCCTCTGTTCGTTTATTGTAATAGGAGCAAGTAATAAAAGTTTGGTACGTTCCTCAAATGTTTTTACATGGTTTATAACATCTGAAACCGTGTGTTTTTTTACTTCTTCTCCAGAAATAGGAGAGAAGGTTTTACCGATACGAGCATACAATAATTTGATATAATCGTAAATTTCGGTTGAGGTTCCAACAGTAGACCGCGGATTGGTAGAGTTCACTTTTTGCTCAATAGCAATAGCAGGGGCAATTCCTTTTATATAATCAACCTTTGGTTTATGTAGTTTTCCAAGAAATTGACGAGCATAAGAACTTAAACTTTCAACATAACGACGTTGCCCTTCGGCATATAGAGTATCAAATGCTAAAGAAGACTTTCCAGATCCCGAAAGTCCAGTAATAACGACTAATTTATTACGAGGGATAACCACATCAATGTTTTTTAAATTGTGCAGTTTAGCTCCTTTTATTATAATATTTTCTTTAGGGTTTACAGTTGAAATGTCAGTCTTCATGTGCTCAAAAAATAAGCGATAAAAATACCAATTTTTAAGTGATTTTAACGTGGTTACAACAGTGTTTTTCTCTTTTTTGTGAGTTTTTTTTGCTTTTATTAATAAAAAATTCAATATTTGTAATTCATTATTAATCAATAAATAAAGGCCTATAGCATAATAATTACTTTATAACTTAATATCCCTTAACAAGAAGAGAACGAATTAGTTCCTCTTCAAAAAGTAATTATTATGAAAGACATAATCGACGATAGTGTTTTAGTAAAAAACTACATTAACGGCAACGAACTAGCCATTGAATTATTGATTAAACGACACCAACAGAGATTGTATAGCTTTATTTATAGCAAACTACAAGATCGAGATACTACAGAAGACATTTTTCAAGACACCTTTATCAAGGTAATAAGAACACTAAAAAAAGGAAATTATAACGAAGAAGGTAAATTTTTACCTTGGGTTATGCGTATTGCTCATAATTTAATTATAGATTATTTTAGAAAGAACAACCGCATGCCAACGTTTAATAATACAGAAGAGTTTGATATTTTTTCGGTTTTAAGTGATGGAGCGTTAAATGCAGAAAGTAAAATTATTAAAGAGCAAATTTTAAACGACGTAAAAGAGCTAGTTGAAGAATTACCAGAAGAACAAAAAGAGGTTTTAAAGATGCGTATATATAATGATATGAGTTTTAACGAAATATCAGAAAATACGGGCGTTAGCATTAATACAGCATTAGGAAGAATGCGTTACGCTTTGATTAATTTGAGAAAAATAATAGAAAAAAATAAAATTATTTTAGCAAGTTAAACAATATTTGAAAAAAAGCATCGTTAATTCATTGATTATAAGTTATAAATAAGGGGTTATATGATGCAAATTTACTCAGAAAAGTCTTCAGACTTTACTATGGAACCAAAACAAGAAACAGTTCAATATTTGATTAATTTTTCTAAATCGTTAAAAGTAGTTAAAACGAAATCAAACTATCTCATTGAATTGAATTTGAATTAAGAGTGGAAAAAGCTTCAACAAGGTTGGGGCTTTTTTTAGGCTTTCTTTTTGTTATAATCGTCTATTACCGACTTTCTGCCAACCGTTTTAGTAATAATATCATTTTCTAATTTCCAACCACGAGCAGGAGAGTACTCACGTCCGTAATAAATAATTTGTAAGTGCAATTTATTCCATAATTCTTTTGGAAATAAACGCTTAGCATCCTTTTCAGTTTGTGTTACGCTTTTTCCGTTTGATAAATTCCAACGATACATCAATCTGTGAATGTGAGTGTCTACAGGAAAAGCAGGAATATCGAAAGCTTGCGCCATAACAACACTAGCAGTTTTGTGTCCCACAGCAGGTAATTCTTCCAAAGCTTCCATATCAATAGGAACTTCACCATTGTGTTTTTCAATCAAAATTTTAGATAACCCATAAATCCCTTTTGATTTCATAGGAGATAAACCAACAGGTTTAATAATATCTCGAATTTCATCTACAGAAAGTTTTACCATATCATAAGGATTATCAGCTTTATCAAATAATAAAGGTGTGATTGTATTTACACGAGCATCAGTACTTTGAGCAGACATCAATACAGCAATTAATAAAGTGTAAGGATCTTTATGGTCTAAAGGGATGGGAGTTTCAGGATATAATTTTTCTAAAGTATCTATAACAAATTGAACTTTTTCTGCTTTGGTCATTTTATATAGTTTGAATGACTCAAAGGTACAAAGAAGCTACGTATGTTTATGGAAAATCAAAATCAACTTTGTAACTTTGACATTGTAACTTTGAAACGAAATAATATGACAACATTAAAAGTAGGAGATAACGCACCAAATTTTGAGTCGGTTGATGAAAAAGGTAATGTAGTAAAGCTTTCTGACTATAAAGGAAAGAAATTAGTTTTGTTCTTTTATCCTAAAGCAAGTACACCAGGTTGTACAGCAGAGGCATGTGATTTACGTGATAACTATCAAACATTTTTAGCTAAAGGATATGATGTATTAGGAGTAAGTGCTGATTCAGCGAAACGCCAACAAAATTTTATCAATAAAAATGAATTGCCTTTTCCTTTATTAGCAGATGAAAGTAAAGATGTAATTAACGCTTTTGGAGTTTGGGGGCCTAAGAAATTTATGGGGAGAGAGTATGATGGAATTCACCGTACTACTTTTGTAATTGATGAAAAAGGTGTGATTGAAGATGTTATTACAAAAGTAAAAACTAAAGAACACGCTAATCAAATATTAAGCTAATAACTTAAAATATATCAAAATAAAAGTCGAGTAAATTACTCGACTTTTATTTTTTCTAAACGTACTTCTAGAGGCGTGTTTTTTAGTTCTTGTTGTAATTCTTTACTTGTTTTAGAACTTCCGTCATGACTCCAACCAGGAGGCATAAACACATATTTTAATCGTGTAGTTAAAGGTAAGTTTCTTTTTCGTTTAAAGAAGTCGTTAAAAATTTCTTTCCACTCATGAAAAATAATATTGATAGGCCCTTTATTCTCTAAAGGTTTTGTTAACCCGTAACGTAACTTTTCGTATTCAGTTTCCTCTTCTTCAGCTTGAAAAGTGCCAAAAATACGATCCCAAATAATCAATACCATTCCCATATTCTTATCTAAATATTTGGTATTTGAAGCATGATGGACTCTATGGTGAGAAGGAGTAACAAAAATATAGCCCCACCAACCTAGTTTACTTTTAATAAAATTGGTGTGACATAAAGTACCGTAGTTTTGATTCATGGCGTAAGCAAACATAATATGCAGCGGCATAACACCTAAGAAAGCTAATGGTAAAAAGAACATGTACCTAAACAAAGGTTGTAAAACAGGAGATCTAAAACCTGTTGAAATATTATAAAATTCAGAGTTGTGGTGCGTTACATGTACAGCCCAAAAAAATCTTGAATGATGATCTACATAATGATGAATGTAATACAAAAAGTCTTGACCAATAAAAGCTAATAACCAATATGCCCATGACATGTTTCCTTCCCAATCAATAATTCTGTATTGATAACAAAAGCCCATAATAGCAAACGAAGTAACCTTCATAAGCAAATCTAGACTAAAGTTAATTAAGGCAAAGTAAACATTGGTCGCTGTATCTTTAAACTCATAGTTTTTGGCTTTAGCTCGATAGCTAAAGAACATTTCAAGTAAAATTACTGAGATGAAAAAAGGAGCACTCCAGTAGTAAAGTATGTCTTGATTAAATATATTGTTCATGCTATTTTTTAGATACAAAAATATTTAATTTTACTTTAATTAACTGTTAAAGTTATAGCCTTTCTTCTATCCAGTTTTTGAAACTATAAAAGTTTTGGGGAGCAACTCCATGTCCGACTGGATATTCAGAATATTCGTTTTCTAAATTAAAGTTTTCTAGTAGAATAGGCGCTTTTCTAGCCCAATCTACAGGAAGCACTTGGTCAACCGTTCCATGAGAAATATAATAATCTGTTGTAATAGAGTTGTCTATTTCAGTAGGTAATAACTCTTCGTTAATATAGCCGCTTAAAGCAACTATATGTTGTACTTTGTTAGGGTATTTAAAACTTAGCGCATAACTCAAAATAGCTCCTTGGCTAAATCCTAATAAGAAGGTTTTGTCAGGATTGGTATTATATTTTTCTTTGATTTCATCAATAAATATAGCAATTTTATCTATTGATTCATCAGCTTGAATTAAATCTGAAAACTTTCCGTTAATAGCATCGAAGTTGATAGCGTACCAAGCATAACCTCCATAGCCCATATCATGTGGAGCTCTAGCGCTTACTATTAATAAATCGTCAGGTAATTCTTCTGCAAATGAAAATAAATCTTCTTCATTGCTTCCGTATCCGTGTAATAAAATTAATAGAGGCGGATTAGAAGTTGAAGTTTTAGGCTTTCTTACAATATATTGTAAACTCATGTTCTTATATTCCTTTAAACAAGTTTTGAAATTGTTCTCCTACCACAGGAATTAGCTTTTTTTCTCCCTTTAAAACAGCTAAAAGGCTAATTATCCAAAAAGCAAACAAAAATAATCCTACAGCCCAACCTGTTATGTTTCCTAAGTATCTATATACAATCCAGATATTTGCCATGTATAATATGTTTAGTCCTAGCATTTGTCTGATATAAAAACTAGCAAACGCATTTTTATTGTTCATGTTTAAAACAAAAGCAACAATAAGTCCTATTACTGTAAAATGACTGATAATCGCTGCGGTTTTTCCTTCGTTCACTGTTAGGTTTTCCATAATTTTATGAATTTAAAATTAGTTGATTTTTAGAAAAAACTCCGTAGGCTTTACCTTTTAATTTTTTCTCTAAAAAGATACTGTTTTTAGAGGTAGAAATAATATTTTCTTCAGAAAAAGTGTATTCTCCGCTAGGATTGAATATAGATAAAGTTACTTTTTCATTCTCTTTAATAGTAACAGAATCAACTCCGAAGCGCTTTCTAGGATTGTCAGATAAACATTTTACAATTGTTTCAATATCTAACACGGTATTTAATGCTCCGAAAGCACTTTCTAAACCAACAGTTCCGTCTTTTGCAGTAGAATACTCTACTTTTTTATGCTCTACGTCAATCGGATTATGATCTGTAGTAATTATATCAATAATACCTTCTTTTATTCCTTGTAGCAAAGCTATTCTATCTTCTTCGGTACGTAGAGGAGGGGTTACTTTTTTATTCGCATCAAAACCAAGCAATTCATCATCTGTTAAAAATAAATTATGAACCGCAACGCTACACGTTACATCTAATCCTTTTTCTTTTGCTTCTTTAATCAGTTGAACAGATTTAGCGGTAGAAATTGTAGGTATATGTAGTTTTCCTCCAGTATATTCTAGCAAAAATAAATCACGAGCAATTTGAATTTCTTCTGCCAAAGCAGGAATTCCTTTCAACCCTAGAATGGTACTGTTCTTACCTTCGTTAGCAACACCTTCACCTGCGATTAAATTATTTTTTGGAAAGCTTAAAACTAATCCGTCAAAATTTTGAGCGTACAGCAACGCAATTTTTAACAAATTATCATTGCTAACAGACTTGTTATAATCTCCAAAAGCAATAGCGCCTGATTGTTGCATGTCGTACATTTCTGACATTTCAATACCTTTACTTTGCTGTGTTAAAGCTCCGATAGGGTGAATGCTGGTAGCGGCTCCGTTTACTTTATTAATTAAAAACTCAACAGCCGATTTATTGTCAACTATAGGGTAGGTATTCGGGTTGATGGCTACATCGGTAAATCCACTTTTAGCAGCTACTTGTACACCGTGTTGTAAGGTTTCGCGTTCTTCATACCCTGGTTCACCAAAAGACACACTAGTATCAAACCATCCAGTTGAAACGTGTAAATTATCGAGTTCTACAACTTGACAGTCTTCTTTTGGTTCGATAGCATCATCAATTGTAGTGATAATTCCGTCAGTAATTAAAATATCTTTGGTTTGCTTGTGGTATGGGCTAGAAGCATCTATAATTGTTGCCGATTTAAGCAGCGTTGTCATGGTTTAAAGAATTTTAAAATCAAAATTTCTAACAGCAAAGATACGATAGCTAGTGCCAAAAACCATTTCCAAAGCCATTGAATTTTATTTTCATTATTAATATTTTCTAAAGTGTCTTTAACTGAAGTAGAAATAGTAGTGTTATCAATATCTGAAAGAGTTAAAAAATCTAATGAACTTTCACTTTTTGGGTAGTTGAAAGCACAGTTTTTTATCAGGTTGTTTTGTTGTTTAATTTGATAAAATCCAGCGGTTAAAGGTTGATCATTAGTGGTAATTCGTACTTTATTTTGAAAAGTTTGTTGCAACGGAATAAACGAACTAGTGTTGGAAGTAATGATTAAAATTTCGTCTTTTCCTAAATGTTTATCAATATCGATTGTGTTTTGTCTGTCGATGGTATAATACAATTCAGAAAGTTGTAAACTCTGTTTTCCGATGTTATAAAAAACAGGAACAATCAATGGAGAATTGATAAAATTGCTGTTTTCTTTTTGAAGTGGAGCCGCTATCCAATACAAAGAAGCTTTCGGTAAACGTATTTGCTGAATAAAACCTTGTCTGTTTTCAAAAGAAACAAGGTTAGAAGCATTTTTAAAAGTAGAACTGAATGATGTTTTTACAAACGGATATTGAAAATTGGTAACCTTTTTTTCAAACACATTTTCTAAAAGCGGGTGATTGTAATTAATATCCGTAATTTTTAAACTATCATTTTTTTGTGAAAGTAGCCTTCCGATATTCAACTTGTTGAATAAATTATTGTACGAGGTAACGGTTGTATTTTTATTCGGAATAACAATAATATTTCCTCCATTTTCTACATAAGATTCTAAGCTATTGATAAGTGTTTGCGGAATATTTTCCAATTCATTTAAAATTACCAGATGTTGCTTCGGAATTTCATTATAATTCACATTTTGCAACGAAGAAGCAGTAAAGTTAAATTCCTCTTTCGTGTAAATTCTACTCAGAAAATCGCCCGATTCTCCTACGCTTAATACATTAATTTTTTCGTTGGTGTTGATGGTAAAGTAAAATGAATTGTCAAAGCTATAGGTGTCTTTAAAATTAAGATCAATTTTTCCTAAGAAAATAGGTGTTTTTACAATAGAAAAAGTGATTTGTGTAGTGTTGTTTTCTTCTACTGAAAAAGTTTGTTTGTTTATGAGTTTATCGGCGTTATAAAGAGCAATCGGAATGTCTTTTTTAGCACCTCCTTGATTTCTAACAGTGATATGAATATTGAAGTTTGAAGAACCATTGTCGTTAACAAAAACACTATCAATAGAAAGATTACTTTTTTGTTCAGGACTTACTTTAATCAAAGTTGTATTGGAAGGAGAATTAGTAATGTCTTCTTTTTGAGTGTTTTGAAAATCAGAAATAAGGATGTTTTTGGTGTTGTTTGAAGTATTTTCATTTGCTGCTTTTAACAACACATCTTTCAAATTCGTGTTTTTAGCAGTATTGCTAACTTTTAACAAAATGTCTTTAAGTTCAGAAGCTGTTTTGTTTTTATAAAAATTATCTTGAGTAGCTAACGAGTAGTTGGCTTTATCTGATAAGTTTTCAATAATTTCTTGCGAAGCTATTTGTAGTAAATTTCCTTTTTCACCAATAGCAGCGGTACTTAATGAATTATCTAAAAAAATAAAAAAGTTTTGCTTTTCATCTGCTTTATGATTGCTAAAATAAGGTTGGGCAAACGCAAAAATTAAAGCAGTAAGTAATAGTAATCGTGTAGCTAAAATCAACCATTTTTTTATGCGAGAGCTTTTACGAGTTTGCAACACTAACTTTTGTAAAAAAGCTACATTGGTAAACGGAACTTTTACAAATCGCTGTAATTGGAACAAATGCACCAAAATAGGAATGAGCAAAAAAGCTAAAAAGTATAAAATTTCTGGGTGTTTAAACTGCATACTCGTGTTTTACCAATTGTAAAAATAGCCAAAATGATGGTTTAAAAAAGAATGTAGTTAAAAATCTGTTAGATACAAGTTTCTTTTTCGACAAAGGAGTAAAAATTTCCTATTTTTGAACTATGACTACAAAAGAGAGTGAATGTACACTTCCAGAAAATTTATTAAAAGAACACTGGGAAACTGCGTATAAAAAAAATCCTACTGAAAAACTGGGTTGGTTCGAAGAAAATTCGAAAGAAACCATTGGATTACTAGAGAAATCAGGTGTTGCTAAAGATGCCAAAATTTTAAATGTAGGTGTTGGATCATCAATGTTGATTGATGAATTAGTCAATAAAGGATACTCCCAATTAATAGCTAACGATTTATCGGAAAAAGCACTAAACGATGTAAAAAATCGGTTAGGAGAAAATGCTTCGAAAGTTAGGTTTATTGCTGATGATATTATCAATCCGACACAACTTCAAGGGTTAGAAGAAGTAACTGTTTGGAATGATAGAGCTGTGCTACATTTCTTTTTAAAGGAAGAAGAGCAAGACGCTTATTTTAATTTATTAAAAAAAGTAGTGAAAGCGAGTGGATTTGTAATTATAGCTGTTTTTGCGTTGGATGGAGCTGAAAAATGTTGCGGACTGCCTTTACAGCGATACAATGCTGAAATGTTGCAAGAAAAATTAGGAAAAGATTTTGAGTTAGTTGAAACGTTTAATCACACATTTATAAATCCGTATGGAGGTGAACGTCCATATGTTTATACATTGTTTCAAAGAATGAATAAGTAATGAAGGTAACCAATATCCCTTTTAAAAATACGGGGTTTTTCTCTAAAACAATGCTAGATTATTTAGAAGAATCTCCCAAAATACAGCCGTTTTACGGTAATTTTTCAAATATAGAAGGTT
>NZ_JAPEHZ010000032.1 GCF_028823685.1 Tenacibaculum sp. L6
GTTAGTTTAGTCGAACTTAAAAAAGCATTACTAATTGAAGAAATAAAACTCAAAAAAATTGAAGGTTATGTAGGTGATATTCCTGTTAAAATTAGCGACAATATTACACAAGGAAAGTTTTATCTTCAAGCCTCTTGTTCTAATGAAAATGCAATTAAAATGGTAAATAACGTAATTGAAGAAATAGAAAAGGAAAAAGCTAATTATGTTAAAGACAAAATCAATGAAGATTATAAAAAAATTATTGGTTATTTCATTTTTATAATAATTATCTCTTTTGTATGGCTAGCTATTAAACTACTAAAAACATTACCTAATACTATTTTTTTAACTGTAAATTTTTTCTTCTTTTTTATTTCATTTGTAGTCATGCGTTTAATTAACCATAATTTTTTTGACGCTATACTTCTTCGACAAAAAACTAAAAAAAAATACGAAAAAGAGTTTTTTGACCAAGAAGTCTAACCTCTTAGATCTTCTAAAACAAAAACCATCACAAATTCATTTATAATTTTACCAACAAGAATTCGTTATTTTATACAATGAAAACATTGAAAGAAATACAACGTAAACTTAAAGAGAAAAGGTCTTTACGTCTTTTATTGAAATCCATAACAGGACTCATTCTTTTTGGTATTATTTCTGTTGTGGTGTTATTCTCCTTAGTGTATTTTGAGGTCTTTGGTAAACTCCCTAACAAAGAAGAATTAACGTCTATTATCAACGAAGAAGCTTCATTAATCTATTCATCAGACGAGGTAATTATAGGTAAAGTATTTGCTGAGAATAGAACTAATGTTCAATTAGAACAAATTCCAAATCATTTAAAAGAAGCTTTAATAGCTACAGAGGATAAACGATTTTACTCACATAACGGATACGACGGTCAAAGCTATGTACGTGTTTTCTTTAGAAGTATTTTACTACAAGATGCCTCTGGAGGTGGTGGAAGTACCATTACGCAACAGTTAATTAAAAACCTCTACGGAAGGCAATATCATGGTTTTTTGAGCATGCCTATCAACAAAATAAAAGAGCTCATTATTGCTAGTCGTATGGAGAAACTGTACAGCAAAGATGAGATCTTGTTATTGTATTTAAACTCAGTTCCTTTTGGAGAAAACAATTTTGGGATAGAATCGGCTGCTAATCGATTTTTTAATAAATCAGTCAACAAATTAAACATCGAAGAATCAGCTGTACTTGTAGGCATGTTAAAAGCCAACACCTACTACAATCCAAGATTGAATCCAGAAAATGCTAAAAAACGTCGTAACACGGTACTACAATTAATGAATAGCGAAGCCTATTTAAGCAATAAAGTTTCCGACAGTTTACAAAAACTACCTATTACGCTCAACTATCATAATCTCGACATAAACACAACAGCGGGTTATTTTACGTATCAGGTAAAGAAAAAAGTTCGGAGAAAAAAGCTTCGGAGCTTATAAAAACTATTAATGAGACTTCTAACAGCGACTATGATTTAGAAACAGACGGATTAAAAATTCATACAACACTGAATTATGAGATTCAAAAAATTGCGGAGAAATCTGCGAAGGAACAACTCATCATTAAGCAACAACAGTTAGACAAAGAATTAGCTTCAAACAGACTAAAAAATAGATGGCTAAAGAAGCAACAATTCACAGAAAACGATAAACAAAAGAGAACTATTCAACTATTTGATTGGGATAGCACAAAAACCATCACAGGAAACAAAATTGATAGCCTTTGGTATTATGATAAAATGCTGAATGCATCTGTTTTGGTTACGAATCCGAAAAACGGAGCAGTAATTAGTTGGGTAGGCGGAAATAATTTTAATACGCTTCCTTTTGATATGGTGTTATCACACCGTCAAATAGCCTCAGCTTTTAAACCGTTTTTGTATACTACAGCGCTGGAAAATGGAATTTCTCCGTGTGATTATTTTGAAAACGAAGAAAAAACCTATCCTGAATACGATAACTGGAAGCCACAAAATGCCGACCATAGCGCTACTCCTGATAAAAAAGTTGCCATGTGGTATGCGTTGGTGAAGTCTATGAACATTCCTAGTGTAAATCTATATTTTAAACTAGAAAAAGAATGGTTGATTGACACTTGTAAAAAGTTACTATTCCCTGAAATTACTAACGACGCTCCTTCTGTTGCTTTAGGAACTTTAGATTTATCACTTTTTGAAACCACAAGAGCTTACGGTGCTTTTGCCAATAATGGTGAGATGAATGATTTGTACATGATTCATAAAATTACCGATAAAGAAGGAAATATCATTTATGAAAGCGAAGTGCAAAAACCCGAAAGAGTATTTACAGAAGAAAGCTCACAAACCCTAACCACCATTTTACAGCAAGCTGTAGAACAAGGAACAGGAGCCAGCATAAGAAACAGGTATAAAATTAAAAGCCCATTAGCCAGTAAAACAGGTACCGCTCAAAACTATACCAACGCTTGGTTTATGGCGTATACACCGAATATTGTTCTCGGAACTTGGGTTGGGACTTCTAAAAACGACATACATTTTAACAGTGGAAATGGTTCGGGATCTTCTTTAGCCCTACCAATTGTTGCGAACATTTTAAAAGAAATTGAAAACAATCCTGAACTAAAGGAAAAATACTTAACCTCTTTTGATATACCAGAAGAAATATCTTCCTCAATCGATTGTCCTCCATACAGAGAAAAAGGAATTAAAGGATTTTTCAATAGAATTTTTGGAAAGAAAAAAGAAGATTAATTTCATGTAAAAACGCTGTCAGTTCGAGTATCGACCGAAGGAAGATGTATCGAGAACCAACTAATGACGTCTCGATACAATTCCGATACAATATCGGAATCACTCGACGTGACATTTTAACAAGCTAACTCACATTTACATTAATTTAAGCAAACAAGGTAGCAAACAAAAGCCTCTTCAATCTTACTAACTAAAATCAGTTTTATCGAATGGTTTTTACTCGTAATCTTGTTGTATTTTGAAGTTACAAAGGTTTTATAGCCTAATTTTTCAGCTTCTGTAATTCGTTGATCTATTTTAGAAACTGGACGAATCTCCCCTGCTAAACCAACCTCTGCAGCAAAACACACATCGGGATTGATGGCCAAATCTTGATTTGATGATAAAATTGCCGCCACCACCGCTAAATCTATCGCGGGATCATCTACATGAATTCCTCCCGTAACATTTAAAAACACATCTTTCGCTCCTAATTTGAATCCCGCACGTTTTTCTAACACAGCTAAAATCATGTGCAAGCGTTTTAGGTTATACCCCGTGGTAGTTCTTTGTGGCGTTCCGTAAACTGCTGTAGAAACCAAGGCTTGAATTTCTATCATTAACGGACGAATTCCTTCTAAGGTGGAAGCAATCGCAGTTCCGCTTAAGTCTGCATCTTTTTTCGAGATTAAAATTTCTGAAGGATTCGATACTTCTCTCAATCCATCTGATAACATTTCGTAGATTCCTAATTCTGCCGTAGAACCAAAACGGTTTTTTTGCGAGCGTAAAATTCGATAAGTATGATTTCGGTCTCCTTCAAATTGTAACACCACATCTACCATATGCTCTAAAATCTTTGGTCCTGCAATATGCCCTTCTTTATTAATATGACCTATTAACAATACCGGAGTAGCAGTTTCCTTAGCAAACTTGATGAGTTCTGCGGAAGTTTCTCGTATTTGCGAAATACTTCCTGGTGAAGCTTCAATAGAATTTGTATGCAAGGTTTGGATGGAATCGATTACCAACACATCGGGCTGAACTTCTTCTATATTTTTAAAAATCTGCTGGGTATTAGTTTCGGTAAGAATTAAACAGTTAGGATTTTTTCCTTCGATACGTTCAGCACGCATTTTTATCTGCGACTGACTTTCTTCTCCAGACACATACAATACTTTTTGCGGAATTTGTAAAGCAATTTGTAACAACAACGTAGATTTTCCAATTCCTGGTTCTCCGCCTAATAATACTACTGCTCCTTTTACCAATCCACCACCTAAAACCGTATCTAATTCTTGGTTTTTAGTTCCAAAACGTTCTTCTGGATTCAGTTGAATATCTTCAACACGTAAAGGTTTTGCAACTCTTTTTTGGGAGTTTGATGGCGATTTCCAACTTCTTTTTTCTTCTTTTTGAATTACTTCTTCAACAATGGTGTTCCATTCTTTACATGAGCCACATTGCCCTACCCATTGCGCATGTTGCGCTCCACAGTTTTGACAGAAAAAAGTTGTTTTGGTTTTTGCCATTGGTTTAGTTTAACACATTTTAAATATTGAAAAATGCTAAAGTTACAAGTTTCAAATATAAAATACTTTGCTTTTTTATTGAACAAATGTTTGCGTTAAGGCGAGTGCGGAAAGCGCGACCTGAAAGGGAACGCCCTATATTTTTTTATTTCTATTATAAATAGGTAAGAACAAAAACGCCAACCCTCCAAAGACAATAATCATAGCGGTTTGGGCAGTCCACATAATCCATCCAAAAGCGGTTGCAGGCTCTTCTGCAATTCCGAATAACGCTAAGGCTCCAGCTACAGCAACAGGATACAAACCGATACCTCCGTTAGTAGCTGCAATTGCAAATCCACCAGCGATAAACCCGATTAAAACACCTCCTAATGGAACTTGTAACCCTTCAATTGCGGGAATTGTTGCCCAAAACATTAGCACATACATCACCCAAATGAATACCGTATGGAATATAAACGCCCATTTGTGTTTCATTTTGAAGATACTCATTAGCCCTTCAACCAAACCGACTACAAAGTTTTTAATTTTTAATCCGATACCTGATTGCGCTTTTTTTACAAAACGTGTAAAAACCACAAAAAACAACACTAAACCTGCTAAAAGTATACCACTTTTAATAGGATTGAAGTTTTCGGTAAGCAGTTGATAGATAAAATCGAATTGTACAAAAAGAGTAATAGCAACGATACTTAGCATCATTAACAAATCTGCCATTCTTTCGGCAACAATGGTTCCGAAACCTTTTTCGAACGGAATCTTTTCGTAATTTGTCATTACTGCTGCACGCGATACTTCCCCGGCTCTTGGTACTGCATAATTTACCAAGTAGGCTACTAAAACTGCCATGGTACTATTACCAAAGTTTGGTTTATACCCCATTGGTTCTAATAAAAACTTCCAACGATAAGCACGAGATAAGTGACTTAATATTCCGAAGAAAAGCCCTAAAGCTATCCACGAATATTTAGCATTTTTAAAATATTGAACTAAGGTTTCTATTGAAATTTTTGACAATGAATACCAAACTAAAAAACCTCCCAAAATGAGAGGTAATAGTATTTTTGTGATTTTTTTGACTGATAAACTCAAACTATTCTAGCAAGTTATTTTCTTCGTTAGGAAATACCAATTGTGGTTTAAATTTCTTCGCTTCTTCTAGTTCCATAAAGGCATACACAATTAAAATAAGTATGTCTCCTTTTTGAACTCTACGAGCAGCGGCACCATTCAATGTAATTTCACCACTTCTTCTTGGTCCAGGAATCGCATAAGTTTCTAAACGCTCACCATTATTGTTGTTTACAATTTGAACACGTTCACCTTCAATAATACCTGCTGCATCCATTAAATCCTCGTCAATGGTAATGCTTCCTATATAGTTTAAATCCGCGTTAGTTACTTTAACACGGTGTATTTTAGATTTTACTACTTGTACTAACATGCTGCAAAAATAGTTGTTTTTTAATGAATACTAAGTTGTTTTTTAATGATTTTAACATTATTGTAAAACCTGATTCCTCACCTAGTTTTCAACCGTTTAATCCTTTAAACGAATATTATCAATCAAACGAATATCTCCTGCAAAAACAGCTATAAAAGCGCGATACTTGGTGTTTGCTTCCTTTTTTGTTGCTGTTTGCAAGGTTTTTTCATCTGCAATAGTAAAATACTCCAGCTCTAGCAACGGATGTTTTTTGAACTGTTTTTCTACCCATTTGGTTAACTCTTCTGGACTTTTGGAACCAAATTTCTTTTTTGCCTTTTTTAAGGTTTTATAAATAAAAGGTGCGGCTTCTCTATACTCTTTAGTCAATCGTGTATTTCGAGAGCTCATAGCCAACCCATCTTCTTCTCTAAAAATTGGTCTTCCTTTTACTATTACTGGTAGCTCATATTTTTCAACTAATTTTTTGATGATTTGTAATTGTTGAAAGTCTTTCTTCCCAAAATAAGCTGTATTTGGCTCAACGATTTCAAACAAGGTTTTTACAATAGTACCTACTCCATCAAAATGACCATCTCTAAACTTTCCTTCCATTTGATGTTCTAAACCATCAAAATCAAATTTTTCTGAAACTACATTTTCAGCATAAATTTCCTCTACCGAAGGGAAAAATAACACATCACAATTAACCGACTCTAGTAAAGCTACATCGTTATCGTATGTTTTAGGATATTTAGCTAAATCCTCCTTATTATCAAACTGAGTTGGATTTACAAAAACACTTACAACAGCTAGGTCGTGCTTCTTTTTTGCTCTTTTTATAAGTGACAAATGCCCTTGGTGAAGAGCTCCCATCGTTGGGACAAATCCGATAGACTTTTCATCTTTTTTTTGAGTTGATAAAAACTCTTTTAATTCGGATTTTCTTGTGAAAATTTTCATTGTTATTTTATTGAAATGCATGCAAAATTAGCAATTTAACACGATTTTTGCATTAATTTTCGTATTTTTGCACCTTCAATAAAAGAGACCGATTTAATGAAGGATAAGAGAATTTTATATGTTTCGTCTGAGGTTACCCCTTATTTACCAGAAACAGAATTATCGTCTACCGCATTTAACGTTGCTAAAAATGCACATTCTAAAGGAATTCAAACCCGTATTTTCATGCCTCGATTTGGGGTAATTAACGAGCGCAGGCATCAATTGCACGAAGTTATTCGCCTTTCGGGTATGAACCTGATTATTAACGACATGGACATGCCTTTAATAATTAAAGTTGCCTCTATTCCTAAAGAAAGAATGCAAGTATACTTTATTGACAATGATGAATACTTTAAGCGTAAAGCCGTTTATTCTGACGAAGATGATAAGCTTTTTGAAGATAACGATGAGCGCATGATTTTCTTCGCTAAAGGTGTTGTTGAAACCGTTAAAAAACTAAACTGGGCTCCAGATATTATTCATGTTCACGGATGGATGGCCTCTTTATTACCTCTATATTTAAGAGAATATTATAAAGAAGAACCTTTGTTTGCAGAAAGTAAGATTGTAACTTCGCTGTATAATAGTGACATTGAAGATTTAAATAAAGAAATGGCTAACAAGGTTCGTTTTGACAAGATTGAAGAATCTAAAGTAGTAACCATCGAAACACCAAGTCATTTAAATATTTTAAAAAGCGCTATTGAAAACTCAGATGCTGTTATAAAAGGTAGTGAAGTTTTACCAGACGAAATTGAAGCTTTTATTGAAGAAACAAATGCAAAAGTGTTAGATTTTCAGTCTGAAGAGACTTTAACCGAAGCATATTTAGAATTTTACAAAGAAAACGTTTTAGAATTAAGCGAATAATGATTAGAAAAATTGGTGCATTAGGTATTAGCCTGTTATGTTTAGCAGCTTTTACATCTTGTGAAAAAGACTTTAGTGATGTAGGAACAAATGTTGTTACAAACGATAAATTTGAAACAGGAGAAATTTTATTAGATGTTGAAATCACTCCTATAGATATTCAAAAAGTTCAAGCAGACAATATCAATGCTAATATTAGTGAGTATTGGTTGGGTGTGTACAACAACCCTAACGGAAAAAAGATTGAAGCCTCTATCGTTTCTCAACTAGGTTTTATTGAAAACCCAAACAATAAGAATACAGACACAACTGTTTTTAACCTTGAGAAGGTTATCTTAAAAATTCCTTATCAAGCAACTTCTACAGGTACTACTGATAATGTAACAACTTTTAGGCTAGACTCTATTTTAGGAGACCCTACAATTGCTACTTCTATTCAAGTACTACAAAACGAAACATACCTAAACTCATTAAACCCTAACGACCCATCTAAAAAGAATACATTCTTTTCTGATGATGAATACGCAGGAAACGTAGTGTTAAACGAAGATGGTGGCATATATGAGTTAAGACCTAAAGCTACTGATACTGAGTTTATTTTTGATAGAATTGACAGATCTATTTCGTTAACAAATACAACAACATATAAAGATACTATCAGAGCTACAAACTCACAGGATTTGAATGTTCCCTTTTTAGCAATTCCTTTAGATCTAACTACAATGAAGACCTTATTTTGGGATGAATTTCAAAGTGGAAAGTTCGCTTCTAAAGAGGCTTTTGATAATTACTTTAGAGGGATTAAAATAATTGCTACAGGAAATGACGGATCTATGGTTCCGCTTAATTTAACCTCTGCAAATCCAGTACCATCTATAGATTTCTTATACACTAGGTCTGACGTTGATGGCACAACAATAAAAAATACTGCTAAAGAAGTATTTAGTTTCCCTCTTTCAGGAGTAAGAAACAGTGTTTATAAAATGACAGATGCTACTTCAGCTGCTCCTGCAAACAATTTTGTAATTCAAGGAACAGCAGGTAGTATGGCAGAAGTTAAAATTTTAGATGACACCATACTTCAAGAATTAAAAAGCCAAAACCTTTTAATTAATGATGCCTCACTAACATTTTATGTTAACCAAAGCATTAACAACAATAAAAGTACTACACCTCAGCAATTATTCTTGTATCAGAATAAAGACAACGGTGCAGGAGAAATTTCTCCTACCCATATTTCAGATGTTTATACTGAAACAGGTACTTTTGGAGGAAGTCTTAGTTTGGCAGAAGATAACAAAACTCCTGAAAAATATACTTTTAGAATCACTAACTATATTACTAATTTATTAGCTGGCGAAGATAATTTCACAGCCGAACCATTAGTATTAAAAGTGTACAACCCTACGGATTTCCCTACTACAAGTAGTACTGGAGGAGTTAACACAAACGTAAAAACATACAATTGGAATCCTAGAGCAGTAACTTTATTAAATGGAAATGAAGCTGCTAACGGAACAAAAAAAGCTATTTTTAAAATATCATATTCAAAAGAAAAATAAGAAATTGTTATGTGTGGAATCACAGGTTATATAGGACACAGAGATGCTTACCCTATTGTAATTAACGGGTTAAAGCGTTTAGAATATAGAGGTTACGATAGTGCTGGTATCATGATGTACGATGGGGAAGCGATGCATTTATCTAAAACCAAAGGAAAAGTTTCAGACTTAGAAGTAATTACCAATAAAGAAGAAGAACGAAAAGTTGGAAAAATAGGAATAGGACACACGCGTTGGGCAACTCACGGTGTACCTAATGATGTAAATTCACATCCACATTTTTCTCAATCTGGAGATTTAGTGATTGTACATAATGGTATTATTGAGAATTACGATACTATTAAAAAAGAGTTAATCTCTAGAGGTTACGAATTTAAAAGTGATACTGATACTGAAGTTTTAGTAAACCTTATTGAAGAAGTTAAGAAAAGTGAAAGTTGTAAACTAGGTAAAGCTGTTCAAATTGCACTTACCAACGTGATTGGAGCTTATGCAATTGCTGTTTTTGATAAAACGAAACCAAATGAGTTAGTAGTAGCTCGTTTAGGTAGTCCGATTGCTATTGGTGTTGGAAAAAACAATGAAGAGTTTTTTGTAGCTTCTGATGCTTCTCCTTTTATTGAATATACCAAAGATGCGATTTATCTTGAAGATGGTGAGTTAGCCATCATAAAAAAAGATAAAGGAATTAAAGTTCGTAAGATTGAAAACGATAAAGAAATCGATGCGAATATTCAAAAATTACAATTAAGCTTAGAGCAAATAGAAAAAGGTGGATACGACCACTTTATGTTGAAAGAAATTTACGAACAACCTAAAGCGATTATCGATACCTATAGAGGTAGAATGTTAGCCAATGAGGGAATCATCCGAATGGCTGGTGTTGATGATAACATGTCTAAGTTTTTAAATGCAGACAGAATTATCATTGTAGCATGTGGTACTTCTTGGCATGCAGGTTTAGTTGGAGAATATCTTTTTGAAGATATGGCTCGTATTCCTGTTGAAGTAGAATATGCTTCTGAATTTAGATATCGTAACCCAATTATCACTCCAAACGATGTAGTAATTGCTATTTCGCAATCTGGAGAAACTGCTGACACATTAGCTGCTATTAAATTAGCAAAATCTAAAGGAGCTTTTGTATTTGGAGTATGTAACGTAGTAGGTTCGTCTATTGCTAGAGAAACGCATGCTGGGGCTTATACTCATGCTGGACCAGAAATTGGAGTAGCTTCTACAAAAGCATTTACAACACAAATAACAGTGCTTTCTTTAATAGCTTTAAAGTTAGCGCAAGCTAAAGGAACTTTATCTACATCGGCTGTAAACAACTACTTGCAAACGATGCAACAAATTCCTACACAAGTAGAAGATTTATTAAAAATTGATGCTCAAGTTAAAGAAATAGCAGCTGTTTATAAAGACGCAAAGAACTGCTTATATTTAGGCAGAGGATTTAACTTCCCTGTTGCTTTAGAAGGAGCTTTAAAACTAAAAGAGATTTCTTATATCCATGCTGAGGGATATCCTGCTGCAGAAATGAAACACGGACCTATCGCTTTAATTGATGAAAACATGCCTGTTTTTGTAATCGCTACTAGTAGAGGTCATTATGAAAAGGTAGTAAGTAACATTCAAGAAATTAAATCGAGAAGTGGTAAAATTGTAGCGATTGTTACTGAAGGTGATGAAACGGTTAAAGAAATTGCAGATCACGTGATTGAAATTCCTGATACTGAAGAAGCTTTTACTCCTTTATTAACTACGATTCCGTTACAGTTATTATCATATCATATAGCCGTAATGTTAGGTAAAAACGTAGATCAACCTAGAAATTTAGCAAAATCGGTTACTGTAGAATAATAAATCGATTTTTATTTAAAATATAAATCCTGAGAGTTTTCTCAGGATTTTTTTATGTCTTTTCCTTAAGAATTATCATAAAAAACATCGAGTAAAAAGGAATTTTCAAGAGAGTTATAACCTAAAACTAACTCTTAGAAATATTAATTTTTCTTAATTTTTCTAAATAAAATTAGCATCTTAAATAAAAAACAAATTATTGATTGAAAAACAAGAAATGAAATCAACAAAAAAGATAAATATTATCAATATTAACTCTATGTAAACTAACCAATCGTTACTCATTCTTTTACCTTAAAACAATCTTTTATTAATCAACAACACAACACTCAAACAACTCATTAACAGTACTTTTACAGCAACAAATTTTAACAAACTCTAAATCTCTAAAAAATGAAAAAGTTATTTGTATTCGTATTCGTTACGTTAATGAACACATCAGTGTTTTCAGTAAATGAAAATCCTTCAAAAAAAGAAGAAATCAGAACTAAAATTGTTGAGTTACTAGGTAACCCAAACTTTATCCTTGATGAGGAAGTAAAGACTACCGTTGAGTTTTTAATTAATAAAAACGGTGAGATTGTTATTTTGAACGTTAACTGCAACACTGAACAAATTTGTCAGTATGTAAAAAGCAGGTTGAACTATAAATTGATTAGTAAAAAATCAACATTAAAAAACAGCTTTTATAAGATGCCTTTAACGATAAAGAGCCCTTTAAAATAGCCCATTTTCATTCCTCTACTAAAAAACAAAACCTCATAGATATCTATGAGGTTTTTACTTATATATGTGCTATTTATTACACAGCTCCTTGATCTAACATTGCATCAGCAACCTTAACGAAACCTGCAACATTTGCTCCTTTAACATAATCTACATATCCACCTTCTTGCGTACCGTACTTAACACAAGCTTCGTGAATATTGTTCATAATTGAATGTAATTTAGCATCAACCTCTTCACGAGTCCAAGACAAACGTAAAGAGTTTTGAGACATTTCTAACCCTGAAGTAGCAACTCCACCTGCATTAGATGCTTTTCCTGGTGCAAATAATATTTTTGCATTTTGGAATACTTCAATAGCTTCTGGAGTAGAAGGCATATTTGCTCCTTCAGCTACACACATACATCCGTTAGTAACTAAAGTTGTAGCCTCTTCACCGTTTAACTCATTTTGAGTTGCACAAGGTAACGCTACATCACATTTAGTTCCCCATGGTCTTTCTCCTGCAAAAAACTTAGCTGATGGATATTGATCTACATATTCACTAATACGTCCACGCTTTACATTCTTTAACTCCATTACAAAAGCTAATTTTTCAGCGTCAATACCAGCTTCATCATAGATATATCCAGAAGAATCAGACATTGTAACCACTTTTGCACCTAATTCAGTTGCTTTTTCAGTTGCATATTGTGCTACGTTACCAGAACCAGAAACAACTACCGTTTTTCCTTCAAAAGAATCTCCTTTTGTTTTTAACATGTTTTCTGCAAAGTAAACATCACCATAACCTGTAGCTTCAGGACGGATTAATGAACCTCCCCAAGAAGCTCCTTTACCAGTTAAAACACCTGTAAATTCGTTACGTAAACGTTTGTACTGACCAAACATGTATCCAATTTCACGGCCACCTACACCAATATCTCCCGCAGGAACATCAGTATCAGGACCAATATGACGCGCTAACTCTGTCATAAAAGATTGACAAAACGCCATAACTTCACGATCAGATTTTCCTTTAGGGTTAAAGTCAGATCCTCCTTTACCTCCACCCATTGGTAAGGTAGTTAATGAGTTTTTGAAAACTTGTTCAAATCCTAAAAATTTTAAAATTGATAAGTTTACTGATGGATGAAAACGTAAACCTCCTTTGTAAGGACCAATAGCTGAGTTAAACTCTACTCTATATCCTCTGTTTACTTGAGTTTCTCCGTTATCATCAACCCAAGGTACTCTAAACATAATCGTACGCTCAGGTTCAACCATGCGTTCTAGTAACTTTTTACCTTGATACTTTGGATTGTTTTCTATAAACGGAATTACAGTTTCTGCTACTTCATGTACAGCTTGCAAAAACTCTGGTTCGTATGCATTACGCTCTTTAACGTAATCCATAAATGCATTTATTTTAGACTCCATAAATTTAGTTGTTCTGTATTTTTACTATACAAATATACTTAATTTACTATTTTTTAATTTCCATTTTACTGGTTAATTTCCTTGTTTCGCTAGTATTATAAGCAAAGACTCTTAAAACCCCTTTTTTTTTCACAAAAAAACGTAAATTTGCCACTTAACTTTTGGACAGATTATGTTAGACAAGGTAAAAGAATTGATTGGAGAGGTAAATGCTTTTAATACTACTTCAAAAGAAGAAATTGAAGCGTTTAGAATTAAATATTTAGGAAGTAAAGGAATTTTAAAAGATTTATTTGCTGAATTTAAAAATGTACCTAACGACCAAAAGAAAGAATTTGGTCAAACCATCAATTTACTTAAAACTTCTGCTGAAGAAAAAGTAAACACGTTAAAGGAAGCTATTGAGAATGCTATTGAAGACAAAGGTGTTTATGGTGACTTAACACGTCCGTCTGAACCAATTAATTTAGGTTCTCGCCATCCTATTTCATTAGTAAAAAATCAAATCATTGAGGTGTTTAACCGAATTGGTTTTACCGTTTCTGAAGGTCCAGAAATTGAAGATGATTGGCACAACTTTACAGCTTTAAACTTACCAGAGTATCATCCAGCACGCGATATGCAGGATACTTTCTTTATTGAAAAGAATCCTGATACCTTATTAAGAACACATACCTCATCGGTACAAGTACGTTACATGGAAAACAACGAACCTCCAATTCGTACAATTTCTCCAGGACGTGTATTTAGAAACGAAGATATTTCTGCACGTGCACACTGTATTTTTCACCAAGTAGAAGGTTTATACATTGACACAGATGTTTCTTTTGCCGATTTAAAACAAACTTTATTATACTTTACCAAAGAAATGTTTGGTAAATCTAAAATACGTTTACGCCCATCATATTTCCCATTTACTGAGCCAAGTGCCGAAGTAGACATTTACTGGGGACTAGAGACTGAAACTGATTACAGAATAACTAAAGGTACCGGTTGGTTAGAAATTATGGGATGTGGTATGGTAGATCCTAATGTTTTAAAGAACTGTAATATCGATCCAACAAAATATAGCGGTTACGCTTTCGGAATGGGTATTGAGCGTATTGCAATGTTATTATATCAAATTCCAGATATCCGTATGTTCTACGAAAATGACAAACGTTTCTTAGAACAATTTAAATCGGTAATTTAATTTTAAGATAAATTCAAACAACATAAAAGACGAAAGCACTCAACTTTCGTCTTTCCTTTTAAAGAAATATTCAATGAAAAAAGATATTGAAATTCCTAAAGTAACAGGTGTAGAAATCGCTGTAGTTTTAGAAACCAATGAAGTTGACGGTAAAGAGGATTGGAATGTATACATTCTAAACAGAAAGGATGTTGACCTAGAAATGGTAGTCATTGTTTCTCAAGGATTCTCAGATACTAAAACCACTTCTGTTTTCCGTAGAAAAATAGACAAACTTCCTGCTAACAGCTATCAAAAGTTTGAATTAATGCAACCTGAATTGTTCGATTTAGACAACCGTTTTCAGGTAACATTTTTTGAAAATAATAGGCTCCATGATAAAACCTTTATTTTTCAAGCAGAAACTATTCAAGAAGGCTTTTTAAGAGATATTGAATTCTTAGGAAAAAGAGGAATTGTTTGTAAATAAAAACTCACAAAAGAACGATAGTTGTTAATTCACAACTATCGTTCTTTTTTTACTATCTCTTTTTAGTACTTTCGTAAAAATCCTATTTCATGTTTTTAAACATTCAAGACTTAGTTGCACAATTTTCTTCTTGGGTATGGGGAATTCCCTTATTAATTTTATTAATCGGTGGTGGTTTATACCTATTTATTTATTCAGGGTTAGTTCCATTCAGATATATGGGGCATGCCATTGCTATTTTAAGAGGGAAATACGACAAAGCAGACTCTCCTGGAGATTTATCGCACTACGAAGCTTTGTCTTCCGCTATTGCTGCTACTGTTGGAATGGGAAATATTAGTGGTGTTGCCATTGCTATTGCAACTGGTGGTCCTGGTGCTATTTTTTGGATGTGGGTAAGTGCTTTTGTAGGAATGGCAACCAAATTTTTCACTTGTAGTTTATCCGTTATGTATCGTGGAAAAGATGAAAACGGAAATGTAAAAGGCGGTCCGATGTATGTTATTACTGAGGGATTAGGAAAAAAATGGAAACCTTTAGCTATATTTTTCTCTGCCGCTGGATTGATAGGAACGCTCCCTGCTTTTCAAGCAAACCAATTAACACAAACATTAATTGATGTTTTTCAAGTACATGAAACCAATCATTTTACCGCTAAATTATTATTAGGTATTTCTATTGCCATTGTTGTTGCCATGGTAATTTTTGGGGGAATTAAACGAATTGGTAGTGTTGCAGGGAAATTAGTTCCTGTAATGGTAGTAGTATACCTTATTACAGTGTTAACTATCCTATTTTTAAGAATGGAACAAGTTCCTGCAATTTTTTCTTTAATTTTTGAAGATGCTTTTTCAGGAAAATCTGTTTTAGGTGGCGCCTTAGGTGTCTTGATAATTACAGGAGTAAAACGAGCTGCCTTTTCTAACGAGGCTGGTTTAGGTACTGCACCTATGATGCACGGAACGGCAAAAACCAAAGAACCTATCCGTGAAGGATTAGTTGCTATGTTAGGCCCTGCTATTGATACATTATTAGTTTGTTCTTTAACCGCCTTAGCTATTTTAGCTTCAGGAGTTTGGAAAGGTTTTGAAGGTAACGGAATTTCTATGACCTTAGCTGCATTTGATGCGGTACTTCCTCACAACATAGGAAGTGTTATTTTAACCATTTGTGTATTGATTTTTGCTTTTTCAACACTCTTCACCTACTCTTTTTACGGATTTAGTTGTTTAAGCTTTTTAACCAATACCAAAATTGGAAAATCATATAATTACATTTACATCATTACTATTGTAATTGCTTCTATTATAAAATTAGATTTTGTTATCAACCTAATTGATAGTGCTTATGCTTTAATGGCAATTCCTACTGTGCTTTCAACGCTAATTTTAGCGCCAAAAGTAAAAAGAGAAGCTGCAAAGTATTTTCAGAAGTTAAAAACAAATTCTTTTTAGTGTCATTTCTGTAAAACAAAAATGACATGTAATTATTTATTAACCTGTGGCGTTAGTTTTACTCTCTGCCTATAGGAAAATCTTCATAAAAATCTTCAAAAGTTTTGTTGGTCGTATAATGGTCTCGTAGTACTTTATACACCATTAAAACTACTAATAATTGACCTATCACGGTAAGTATAAACACCCAACTAAAACCTATTTTAGCAAAAACCAAACCTGTTAGTATAAATAAGAAAACAGTAGTAAACAACACCAAAAACATAGCTGAATTCTTCATAATCAAACATCATTTATTATAAATATAACTATAATAAACCGATTATCACCACAATAAACCAAAATGTTTAGATTTTTAAATTAACTCAATAAATAATTCATTATGTTAGTCCTATGAAAAGAACATTATTTATCTTATTATTCTTTTTTATACAAGTATCTATTGCTCAAGAAGGAGTGTGGATATATAAGAAATATGAAATCATTAATAAAACAAAATCTAGTCATCATCATGTTCTAGGATTAACGATTAATTTTGAAAAGCAAAATATTAGACCAGTCTACACTGATACAATTATTAATTTTACAATCGATAAAACCAATAAAAAAATTTCAACTCATAATAGTGATAGTTGGGTAAAATATGAGGTTTATAATAACGATTCGATAATCGTTAATGATGTTGAATCTAATGTGTTAAGATATTTTTATCCTTTGAAGTTAGATAAGAAAATAAAAAAGTCGAGAAGAGAAATTATTGATTTATTGAGTAAGAATAAATTCAATAATGTTAAAGACACTATAAATCTAAAATTCTTAAATCAATTATCTCACAATACAATTGGCAAATTCGGATTTGAAACTAATTATTTTAATGATAGTGATTTAGGTGGATGGTTTCTCAGAGAATTTAAAGGAAACTTTTTTTTAGGATTAAGTTTTGCTCCATACGTTTCAGATTATAATATTTATCAAATTATAAAAATTAACTCTAAAAAGATTTTTTTAAACAAATTATTAAAAGTGAATTTGATTTAGAGATAAAAGAATTAATTTTTAATCAATAAATAATAAAGTTCTAATTACTTTATAAAGACTTAATCTTTAAGGTGGTTTTGGAGTACTTATTTGAGATAGAAGAAACAGACTAACTTTCTAACAATACTTAACGTTTTGTTAGCGCTTCTCCTTCAAAAAGCAATCCTTCAAAACCAGTTTTTATAAAATTTCTAATGTTTTGATGATCTGTTCCTTCAGTATTTTTTAAAACATCTTCAAAATAATACTGTCCAAAACAAGCCAAGGTTTCTTCTTTACTTAATCCCAGTTGTATAGCAAACGAAAACACTTTACATGAACCTTGATTTTTTTCAGCTTCATTATATAAATCGCCATTTTTAAAAGCAGTTGGCGTAAAGTTATATACGTTTTCAATCACTGAAATAGTATCAGAAAACTCAACTTTTTCCGGTGTATTTTGTATCGTTTGTTTAAATGTATCTAGTGTCATTTTAAAAAGGTTTTACACTACAAAACAAAAGATTTAAACTCATAAAAACTAACTCGTAGTAATTTTTTACAAACTAACATTTATAGTTAAATTTGCACAGCAAAAATTTCTAGATTCCGAAACAAGTTCGGAATGACAATTTGTAGAAAATCTCGCTATGCGAGAATAAAATTTTTAAAAATGTACAGAACGCATACTTGTGGTGAGTTAAGAGCATCGCACATTAATACTGAAGTTACCCTTGCTGGATGGGTACAAAAATCACGTGATAAAGGTTTTATGATTTGGGTAGATTTACGTGATCGTTACGGAATTACACAGTTAATTTTCGACGAAGAACGTACTTCTAAAGATTTAATGGAGAAGGCTAAAACTTTAGGGCGTGAGTTTGTTGTGCAAGTAACTGGTACCGTAATTGAGCGTCAATCTAAAAATGCGAATATCCCAACAGGTGATGTAGAAGTTTTAGTATCAAACTTAGAAATTTTAAACGAGGCTAAATTACCACCTTTTACTATTGAAGATGAAACTGACGGTGGTGAAGATATTCGAATGAAATATCGTTATTTAGATATTCGTCGTAATCCGGTAAAAAACAGCTTGGTTTTCCGTCATAAAGTATCGATGGAAGTTCGCAAATATTTATCTGACAAAGGATTTATTGATGTTGAAACTCCATATTTAATCAAATCTACTCCAGAAGGAGCGCGTGATTTCTTAGTGCCTTCACGTATGAATGCTGGTCAGTTTTATGCCTTACCACAATCGCCACAAACCTTTAAACAGTTGTTAATGGTAGGTGGTATGGATAAATACTTCCAGATTGTTAAGTGTTTTAGAGATGAAGATTTACGTGCCGACCGTCAACCAGAGTTTACACAAATAGATTGTGAAATGGCGTTTGTTGAGCAAGAAGATATTTTAGAGATTTTTGAAGGAATGACACGTCATTTATTAAAAGAAATCAACGGAGTTGAAGTAGACAAATTCCCTAGAATTACTTTTGATGAAGCGATGCGTAAATATGGTAATGATAAACCAGATATTCGCTTCGGAATGGAGTTTGGCGAGTTAAACGAAGTAGCTCAACACAAAGACTTCAAAGTTTTTAACGATGCTGAGTTAGTAGTGGGAATTGCTGTACCAGGTGGAAATTCATACACTCGTAAAGAAATTGATAAATTAATCGATTGGGTTAAGCGTCCACAAGTAGGAGCTTTAGGAATGGTGTATGTAAAATGTAACGAGGATGGAAGCTTTAAATCATCAGTAGACAAGTTCTACGATCAAGACGATTTAGCAAAATGGGCAGAAGCTACAGGTGCTAAAGCAGGAGATTTAATCTGTATTCTTTCAGGAAACACCAACAAAGTTCGTGCACAATTAAGTGCTTTACGTATGGAAATGGCAGAACGTTTAGGTTTACGTAAACCTGATGAATTTGCTCCTTTATGGGTAATCGATTTCCCGTTATTAGAGTTAGATGAAGAAACTGGTCACTACCACGCAATGCACCACCCATTTACCTCTCCTAAACCAGGTCAGTTAGCATTATTAGACACAGATCCAGGAGCAGTAAAAGCAAATGCTTACGATTTAGTGTTAAACGGAAATGAAATTGGTGGAGGTTCAATCAGAATTCACGATAAAGAAACTCAGGCAATCATGTTTAAACACTTAGGATTTACTGAAGAAGAAGCAAAAGCACAGTTCGGATTCTTAATGGATGCTTTCGAATACGGAGCACCACCTCACGGAGGGTTAGCTTTCGGATTAGATCGTTTGGTAGCTATTTTAGGAGGACAAGAAACTATTCGTGATTTTATTGCCTTCCCTAAAAACAATTCAGGTCGCGATGTAATGATAGACGCACCTGCAACTATAGACGATGAACAATTACAAGAACTAAGCATCAAACTAGATGTAAAAGCTTAAAAATAAGAACCCTGCAAATTATGCAGGGTTTTTTATTACCTTTAATGTACAAATCGTTACACTTCTTGAAAAAGACTAAATCTCAAAAAAACTAATCAATAATATTATGAAACACAACGTTTCTAAAAAGCTAAATGAATTAGAATCAACTGCCATTTGTGGTAATGACATCAGCTCTTCTGTTTTGTATGTATCTGCCTTAGCAATAGCCTTTGCCGGTCAATATGCATGGATAACACTTTTAATAGTATCATTAGTACTATTTTTATTCAGAAAAATTTATGGTGAAGTTGTTGGTGCAATGCCACTGAACGGAGGTGCTTACAATGCTTTATTGAATACGACAAGTAAAATGATGGCTTCTTTTGCTGCAACCTTAACCATACTTTCGTATATGGCTACCGCTGTAATTTCTGCCAATGAAGCTATTCATTACTTACATCACCTAATTCCTTCTATGCCAATTATTATAGCAACTGTTGGACTTTTATTATTTTTCGCATTATTAACCATAGGCGGTATTACCGAATCGGCTAAAGTAGCGGTTGGTATTTTTTTGTTTCATTTAGTATCGTTAGTTGTACTAACCTTTTTTATCATCTTTTATTTATCTCAAAACGGTATCGATATTCTTTTTAAAAACTGGGGATATCAATCGGAAAATAGTATTTGGTATGCCATCTTTTTTGGTTTTGCAGCTTCAATGTTAGGGGTTTCTGGTTTTGAAAGTTCTGCCAATTTTGTTGAAGAACAGCAAAAAGGTGTGTTTCCAAAAACATTAAAAAATATGTGGATAATCGTGAGTATTATCAACCCTTTAATGGCTATTTTTGCTTTATCATTATTTGCTATTCCCGTATTACAAAGTGCAGATTACCAAAACACTTTATTAGTTCAAATGGGAGAATTTGTTGGAGGAGAATGGGTAGCTGCTATTATTGCTGTTGATGCTTTCTTGGTGTTGAGTGGTGCTGTTTTAACTAGTTTTGTGGGGGTAACAGGACTCTTAGAGCGTATGACCTTAGATCGCATCATGCCTCAATTCTTTTTAAAGAAAAATAAAAGAGGAAGCTCTTACCGAATCATTATTTTATTCTTTATTCTGGCAGTTTCTGTATTACTCATAACCAATGGAAATGTTGCTTTATTAGCTGGCGTGTATACAATTTCATTCTTATCGGTAATGGCTTTGTTTGCTATAGGAAACATTCTTTTAAAAATAAGAAGGAACCAATTACCTAGACCAGAAAAAGCTCCTTGGGCTTCTGTTATATTAGCAATCATAGCCGTGTCTTCTGCTCTAGCTGGTAATATTTTAATGGATCCTAAAGACGATTTACCTAGTAATACTATAGTCTTCTTAGACTATTTTGTTCCTACAATTATTTTTGTCATCATCATGTTAAACCGTACGGTTTTGTTAAAGCTAGTACTACAAATAATCTATGCTATCTTTAATCCGCTAAGAAGGTTAGTTTTTAACGTAGATAAAAAAATTACCCAAACCGTAGACAAAATAAACTCTCAAGAATTTGTGTTTTTTACCAAGGGAGACAACATTGCTACTCTTAATAAAGTAATGTTATACATTATTAGAAACGAACATACTAAGAAAATAAAAATTGTGTTAGCGTTGGAAAAAGGGCAAACTATTCCTGAAAATTTACCAAGTGAAATTACATTTTTAGACAAAGAGTACCCTGAAATTAAAGTCGATTTCCAAGTAGTTGAAGGAAAATTCACTCCAGAATTAATCAAAGAATTATCTGAAAAATGGAACATCCCAATTAATTTCATGTTTATAGGAGCACCAAGTAAAAAGTTTCCTTATAAAGTAGAAGAACTAGGTGGTGTTCGCTTAATTGTGTAATAAAATTATTCATAAATTAAAAAGATGGTAGTATCTTTAATTATTCATAACTAGGTTTTCATATATCAACTAAGGCTCTGAAGCACAATGCTATCATCAAAAGAAATTTACAAGAAAATACTTGTTTGGAGGTATAAACATATTTCTGAACGTCAATTTATCTATATATTGAGTGTTTTAGTAGGTTTTTTAGCGGGTTTAGGTACGTTAATCTTAAAAAACCTCACGTTCTTTTTTCATAATATTTTAGAAGATGGCCTTATTGAAGAATACCATCATTCACTATACTTTATCTTTCCTATCATCGGATTATTTTTAGTGTATTACATTAAAAAATATCTAATCAAAAAAGATATTGGTCATGGTATTTCTACCACGTTACAATCAATTTCCAAGAAAAACGGAATTATAGAGAGTTACAAAATGTATGCGTCACTTATTACCGCACCAATCACAGTTGGTTTTGGAGGGTCTGCAGGATTACAAGGACCTGCTGTAAGTACTGGAGCAGCGTTAGGTTCTGGAGTAGCACAGCTATTTCATATGAACATGAGAACCCGAATGTTATTAATTGGTTGTGCAACTGCTGGGGCAATGTCATCTATGTTTAAAGCTCCTATTGCAGCCATTATTTTTGCTGTAGAAATTTTTAGTTTAGATATCGCTTTTGCATCTTTAGTTCCGTTATTACTAGCATCGGTTTCTGCGGTGATAACTTCTTATTTCTTTTTAGGAAAAGACGTATTATTTAGCGTAAAACTACAACAAGCTTTTGAAATTAACGACTTGATTTTTTACTTAGTTCTAGCTATTTTCACAGGATTTTCATCTGTCTATTTTTCAAAAATATATTTCAGAATAACGAATTTTTTCAAACAGTACACACCTTTTAAACGGTTGGTTTTTGGTGGAATTGCTATCGGATTGGTGCTTTTTTTAATCCCTCCACTATATGGTGAAGGATACGGAATCATCAACAACTTACTCTCTGAAAATGCACCAGAAGCCTTAAAAAGTATTCATTACAATATCGATTTTGAAAATGTATGGATGGTCATTGTTTTTTTGTTACTTATTGGAATATTTAAAGCAATTGCTATGACCACCACCTTCGCTGCTGGTGGAGTTGGAGGAATCTTTATTCCTACATTGGTAATGGGAAGTACTTTAGGAAATGCTGTTGCTAAAGTCATCAATCAATTTGGATTTGATGTTTCTGAAACCAATTTTACCTTAATTGGTATGACAGGTTTAATGGCAGGTGTGCTACACGCACCCTTAACCGCAATTTTCTTAATTGCCGAAATCACAGGAGGTTATGACTTATTTGTTCCACTAATGTTGGTTGCTGCCGTTTCGTTTGCTATTACTAAATATTTTGTGTCAAACTCTATTTATACAATTGAATTGGCCGAACGTGGAGAGTTATTTACGCATAACAAAGACAAAAATGTGATGATGATGATGAGAATGAGTCAAGTTATTGAGAAAAACTTTGTGAAAATTCATCCAGAAATGAGTCTCGGTGATATGCTAAAACAAGCTGTAGCAAAATCCAAACGTAATATTTTCCCTGTGGTTGACGATGAAAACAAGTTTATAGGAATTGTTTTGTTAGATGATATTCGTCCTATGATGTTTAATCAAGAATTATACGAAGCCACCAAAGTGAGAGATATTATGAAAATTGCCCCAGCTATAATTTTCTACAACGATACTACTGAAAAAGTGATGGACAAATTTAAAGAAAGTGGCGCTTGGAATCTACCCGTAGTTAAAAATGGGGTATATATTGGTTTTATTTCTAAATCAAAACTACTTTCGGTTTACCGTAAAAAATTATTAGAAGTTACTGTTTAGCTAAAAATTGAACCATTTTATCAGGAAAATCGGTAAAAGCGCCATCAATTTTTGCTTCAAAAAAGAGTACTTGCATCATTTCTTCAAAAGAAGAAAACTCTTCTAGTTGATCAGCTCTAAATGTATACGGGTGTACTTGTAATCCCAATTTGTGAGCATCTTCAACAAGCGTTGTAAACTGCCACTTCTCTCCTACTTTTTTATCTAAAATTTGTTTATACCAAGGCCCTAATCCATCTGCATAGGTTGCGAAATATTGAAGTTGTTTGGTTTCTTCAGGAAACTCAATTAATTGCACTAAAAACAAGTCCGATTGTAATTCTTTTCGAACACGTTCTAGCTCCTTAGCATCAAAACATTGAAACATACATTTATCTTCCTTGGTTTTGTAACCGTACTCAGAAAGGATATCCAAGGTAATTTTAGCAATATCTTTTCCGTTTTGATGATGGAATTCTGGATTTTTAATTTCTGGATAAATTCCGATATTTTTTCCTGTGGAAGCATTCAATCCCTGAATCAATTCTATTTCTTGTTGTAAAGAATGTAATTTAAAACTCCCCTTTCCCTTCGGAAATCGATTCGGATACACTTGCTCTCCCGTCTTCGGATTGAAACGTTCTGTAACATGTAATTGCTGCAATTCATCAAAAGTAAAATCAATCACATAAAAACGTCCATCTTCTCGTTTTCTTTCAGGAAATTTTTGGGCAACGTCAGTAACATCATCCAATTCAATATCATGAATCACAATAGGAACATCATCTTTACTCAACACCAAATCTTGTTCAATATAATCAGGATTCATCGCATACGCCATCGCTTTAGCTTCCATAGTGTGTTCAGGTAAATATCCTGAGGCTCCTCGATGTGCTATGACAGTTTTTGTATTCATTTTTGTTGATTTTTTAACAGGTGTACATCCTAAGAAAACACTAAAAAAAAGAAAAGTACAAATTCGTTTCATCGGTTATAAATACACTTGAACAGTTAAGGCAATCATGGTGAAAACAGTTAAAATAACTACTAACGGAATTACAAATTTTAACCATTTATCGTATCCTACTTTTACTATTGCCAACGATGCTAAAATCAATCCTGTTGGGTTGATAAAAGCGAACAGCCCCATTCCATATTGATAAGCATTTACAATCACTTCTCTACCTACACCTACTGTATCTGCCAAAGGCGACATAATTGGCATCGTCAACACCGCCATTCCTGAAGAACTTGGAATAAAAAAAGACAATCCTGAATAAATAAACAGCATCACATTTGTAAAAATTCCTTTAGACATTCCTGTGGTAAACTCACTTGCATGTTGTAAGATAGTGTCGCTTATCAGCCCTTGTTCCATCAATACAGAAACACCACGAGCAATACCAATAATAAAAGCAACTCCTAATAAATCGTTTGCTCCTTTTATGAAAGTGGTCACAAAGTTTTCTTCCTTCATTTTAGCTAAGAAACCAATTAAAATTGCTCCTATTAAAAATACCACAGTCATTTCTTCAAACCACCACCCTAAACGAGAAACTCCGTAAATCATAATCACAAAACACATGGCAAAAACAGTTAATATGATACGTAATCTTCCTGTTAATGTATGTGTGTTTGATGTTGAGCTTCCAAAAAGACCTTCTATCATTTCTTTTTGATCGTATATAATCGATTTTGTCGGGTCTTTTTGAACTTTGTTAGCATATCGCAGAATATAAATCACACAGATGATTATTCCTCCAATCAGCATTAATAATCTTCCTGTAAAACCAGTCGTCCAGTTAATTCCAGCAGCATCTGAAGCGATAATTACACTAAACGGATTTACCGTTGAGCACATCGTACCAATAGATGATCCAATATACACGCAAGCTAAAGCCACAATAGCGTCGTATTTTGCTGCTAAAAAAATCGGAATTAGAATCGGATAGAAAGCAATGGTTTCTTCTGCTAATCCGAAGGTAGTTCCTCCAACAGCAATTAAAGTAGTTACCACAAAAATCAACCAATATTCTTTCCCTTTCAATGTTTTTGCTAACCATGCAATACCCGCATCAAAAGCTCCTGTAAAGTTCATAATACCAATGATTCCTCCTAAAATTAATACAAACAGGATAATATCCGAAGATTGAATAATTCCTTTTATAGGGGATTTAAAAAAGTCTAAAAACCCTTGAGGTTTTGGGTCTAGTTGGGTATAGGTTCCTGGTACACTAATCGGTTTTGCAATATCTCCACTCGTGAATTTTTCTAACGGAATTTTAATTCCTAAACTCTCCAAAGTTTCTTGATTCACAGGCATTGTTTTTTCTTCTTCTAAATGTTTATAAACAAAAGAATTATCAGCTTCTTGATACTGTAAAGTATCGAATTTACCTGCGGGTATAAACCACGTTAAAACAGCAACAAACCCTGCTATTAATAATAAAATGGTATGCGGTGTTGGGAATTTTATATTTTTCAATGTGCACGTTTTATTTGAGTTGTTAAAAATATAAAAAAAGC
>NZ_JAPEHZ010000033.1 GCF_028823685.1 Tenacibaculum sp. L6
ATTGTGTTTTGTGGTTTAAAGCTAAATACAACCATCCTGAAGATTTATATAAGTTTATAGATAAGTATAAAAACTTATGGCAAACAGATACATTTTTGAGAAGACAAGTAACGGCAATTTTATCTCGACTTCTAATAACTAATAGCGTTAAAGTAGAGAAATTACTTTACAACCAAATATCCTCTGGAATTACCAATACAGTAACCTTAGCAAATCAGATACTTTCATTTTCTGATTTTGAGAGGTCAAATAGTAGGCTCAATTTTTATTTATTTCCAGAAAACAAACAGAAAATATATCCATTATCTAAATTCCTTGTCCTTTGTTCAGTTTTAAATTCAGAAAAGATTAGAACAAATAAAGAAATTAAGGAGAAGGTAAAAAAGAGTATTTCAGACCCGTATTATTTACGATGGTTGGATTTACAGTATAATATAAACTAAAAAGCCAATTGCTAACTTAAGACGTATATAAAAAATAGCGGTTTTGGTGCTTAAATAAAAGATAAATAATAAAATAAAGGTTAGATATAATCCAAAAAATTAGCAAATAAAAATCCGCTACTTTTCATATACAATCACCTTAATGCAAAATCTTAAACAACAATTCTTTTAAAATATCGGCATGGGTTTGGTTAGCACCAACCCCTTTGCTTTTTACATCGGCATCACGTAATAAGGCTATAATTTGTGATACTTTTCTCATTGGGTAGTTACGAGCTGCATTTACATAATCATCCACAAAATATGGATTCACTCCTAAGTTTTTAGCAACCGAAGCTTTCGATTTATCTTTTAATCCGTGGTACATTAATAACTGTGTAAAAAAACTGTTTAGTAACGAAATTGTCATTACTAACGGATTATTCTTAGGGTTTTGAGCAAAATAATTGATAATCCTGTTCGCTTTTACCACATCACGCTGCCCTACTGCTTTACGCAACTCAAAATTGTTAAAATCTTTAGAAATACCGATATTTTCTTCAATGTGCTTATCGCTAATAATAGTTTCTGCAGGTAATACTGAAGTTAGTTTATCAAGTTCATTGCTAATCTTGCTCAGGTCAGTTCCTAAAAACTCTACCAACATTTGAGCTGCTTTTGGCTCGATATTAAACTTTTTTCCACCCAACACCTGACGTATCCAATCGGCTACTTGATTATCGTATAGTTTTTTACTCTCGTAAATAAGTCCGCTTTTAGCAATGGCTTTGTACGCCTTTTTACGTTTATCGAGCTTTTTATATTTGTAGTTAAACACCAACACCGTACTCGGTTGAGGGTTCTCTGCATAACTTTCAATCTTTTCTATAGAACGACTTAAATCTTGCGCTTCTTTAACAATAATCACTTGCTTTTCAGCCATCATTGGAAAACGTTTTGCCGACGATACAATTTCTTCTATCGACACATCACGACCGTACATAACTACTTGGTTGAATCCTTTTTCAGACTCATCAAGCACGTTGTCTTCAATATAATCTGAAATTTTATCAATGTAATATGGTTCTTCTCCCATTAAAAAATAAATGGGTTTGATGTTACCTCCTTTTATATCGGATATGATAGATTTAATTTCGTTCATTTTCTTACTTTTGGTTTATGCAAAAGCTCAACCTTCCTAGCTATACATTCAAGCTCAAAAGTAACGAAAATAAGACGCTTATTTTTGATAATTTGAGAAAAAAATATGTGGTTTTAACTCCTGAAGAATGGGTACGCCAACATTTTGTTCAATTACTAATTCAAGAAAAAAACTATCCTATTTCTTTAATTGCTATTGAAAAACAATTGATTATCAACAACCTAAAAAAGCGTACTGATATTGTGATTTTTGCTTCGAACGGACATCCGAATATTATTGTAGAATGTAAAGCTCCACACATACCAATTACTCAAGATACTTTTGATCAAATTGCGCGTTATAACTTAAAACTCGATGCAAATTACCTCATTGTAACCAACGGACTGCAACACTTTTTTTGTATGCTCGATAAAGAGAACGAAACCTATGTGTTTTTAAGAGATATTCCTGAGTACAAGTAAATACCTTTATTTCAAACCGAAAAATTGCTTCACTATCAAAATGGAAGACGAAGTCTTAAACATGAGAATTACTTAACTTATGAGATTCCTCCTCATACCTCGTTCGGAATGACGAAACACAGAATGACTCATGCTTTTTAACAAGAATTTCATTTATAAACTGTAAATTTGCCGTCTTGAAAACAGCTATTGTCATATTAAACTGGAATGGGAAAAAATTGCTTGAGCAGTTTTTACCTTCTGTCGTGAATTTTAGTTGTGAAGATGCTCAAGTATATGTTGCTGACAATGCTTCTACAGACGGTTCTATTGCATTTATCAAACAATATTTCTCTTCAGTAAAAATTGTTAGAAATACCGAAAACGGCGGGTATGCAAAAGGTTACAATGATGCCTTACAACATATTAATGCCGACATTTATTGTTTAGTAAATTCTGATATTGAAGTTACCGAAAACTGGTTAACTCCCGTTATTGATACTTTTGAAAAAGAACCGGATACAGCAATTATTCAACCGAAAATTTTAGATTTTAAGGACAAAACAAAGTTTGAATATGCTGGTGCTGCTGGTGGTTTTATTGATGCTTTTGGGTATCCTTATTGTCGTGGACGTTTGTTTAACGACTTGGAAACAGATAACGGACAATTCAACGATACTACCGAAATATTTTGGGCTTCAGGAGCTTGTTTTTTTATCCGTTCCAAAGTATTTCATCAGCTCAACGGTTTTGACGAAGACTTTTTTGCACATCAAGAAGAAATTGATTTATGCTGGCGTGCTAAAAATAGTGGGCATACTATAAAATATGTAGGAGCATCCACTGTATACCATGTAGGTGGAGCAACATTAGATACTTTAAACCCTAAAAAAACGTTTTTAAATTTCAGGAATAGTTTACTTAACCTAGTTAAAAACTTACCACTATTTAAATTACTTCCGATTATTTTCTTTCGTTTAGTATTAGATGGCTTAGCTGGAGTTAAATTTTTATTAGAAGGAAAACCAAAACATCTTTTTGCCATTTTAAAAGCTCATTTTAGTTTTTACGCACACCTTCCAATATTTTTAAAAAAGAGGAAAAAACTTCCGAAGGAATCAAACTACGCATTATATACTTCTATTGTTTGGCAATATTATGCTAGAAGGAGAAAAAAGTTTGAAGATTTACGTTAATTCTTTTTCATCTTTATAAATGTAGTAAAGCAGAAAAAAAACTGCTACACCACCAAAGGTATGCCATAACCAATGTGTTCCCATGGGTAATAATTCAATTTTATTATCCAACGTTCTAAACAAAAGCGCCATTCAGAATATTAACACTCCGTAAGCTATATATTTTACATTTTTCCAATGTGTTTTATAAGCGTACCACACTAAAGGAGTTGACACCGCTAAGGCTGTTACTGCATACCCAAACGATGTTCTGTACCCTACTGGTATTGGTAAAAAACGAGGTAAAATAGACACTAAAAGTATTGCAAGTAATATGCCTATTCGTTGCCACCAATTTCTTTTTATTTTTCCGATGAAATAAATGATTGCACCTAAACATACAAGCATAATAGGTACCCAGTCTAACAACAGCCAAAATTCATGACTTCGGGTTCCGTGAAACATGGTACCTCCTACCCAACTGATGAATATTACAGGAATGGCAAACAGAAAAAACGGATATTGCTTAGGGTTTTGATAAACTCTCTTTCCGAAGTAAATCAATAACACTATAAAAATAAGATTGCTAAATGTATTGAAAGGTTCAACAAGTAACCTACCTGCGATTGTTTCTTGATATATTGGTCCGCTGTCGTTAGGGAATCTTTCCAGTAAAAACATATATCCTTTTCTATTATGTAACAAGATAAGGATTAATGTTTTAATTAAAAATTAAAGTTTTTATAAAATAACACGCCATGCATCTGTTTCTGCAAAATCTTTGATAACCTTATTTCTCTCTAGTAATAAGTTTATCATATATTTTTTCAAGAATATTTTATCTATTAATCTTCCTAGAAAACCAAAAGGAGAAACATATTCAAACACATCGATCATCTTTACTTTATTCTCAAATTCTTCAATAAAATAATGTTCGTGTCGAAAACTTTTAAAAGCTCCTTTTTGCATTTCATCTACAAAATATTCTGGATACTTATATTCTGTAATTTTTGAAGTCAGTTCTTGATAAAACCCCAAATGTTTGGCCCTCCAAGTAACACTTTCATCCAACCCTATTAAGCCCGTCATTTTACCAGCAACGACTTCTTCTTTTGTCTTTTGAGTTGATATTTTGTGTAATTCTACACTACGAGATAAGTCAAAAACGATTTTTTTAGATGAATTTATATAAGTGATTAACTCAATTCTAGGCATTACAAAATATCTAAACTTCCTTTTCCTTCACGAATCACTTCTGGCTCATCGGTTGTTAAATCGATTACGGTAGATGCATGGTTATCTCCATAGCCTCCATCAACAACAACATCTACAATATTTTGCCACTTTTCGAAGATTAATTCAGGATCTGTAGTATACTCTAATACTTCGTCTTCATCATAAATAGAAGTAGACACTATTGGGTTTCCTAAAGCTGCCACAATTGCCCTTGCAATATTATTATCAGGCACACGTATACCTACCGTTTTACGCTTTTTATACGCTTTCGGCAACGTATTACTACCAGGTAATACAAAAGTATACGGTCCTGGTAAAGCTCTCTTTAAAATTTTATACGTAGCTGTATCTATTTGCTTTACATAATCTGACAAATGGCTTAAGTCATTACACACAAAGGAAAAATCTGCCTTTTCTGGCTTTATTCCTTTAATTTTTGCAACTCTAGCTAAAGCTTTAGCATTTGTAATATCGCAACCCAACCCGTAAACCGTATCGGTTGGATAAATTATTACTCCTCCGTTTTGTAAAACTTTTACAATTTTTTGAATCTCTTTAGGGTTCGGATTGTCGTTATACAACTTTATAAATTGTGCCATGGCTTAGTAATTGTCAAAATCAAAATCGTCTAAACTTTCAAAATCATTAAACTCATCGTCAAATTCATCGCCAAACTCATCATCTAAATTTGTAGATAAATCATCTGCTTTAAACTCCTTTTCTGGAGCTTCTTCTGGAACTTGTCCAATTGATAATATCATTTTTGTTTCAGTAACAGCTTCGTCAGACTGTTCTATTACTTCTACATAAAAGGTCCACATTTGTAAGAAATCATACACGTAAATTAACTTATCGTGCATATTCGGTAAAGTTTCATTCAATATACAAGTTGCCATTGACACCCCTTCACCTGCTTCTACCATATTAAATAACGGAATTTCTTCTCCTTGATTCCAATCTTCGTCTGTACGGTAAAAAGAAGCCATTTCTTGTCCGTTAAAACCAAACGATTTTGCGATATCAAAATGCAAATTTTCTAACGAATTATTTTCACTTACCATTAGGGTTCTAATTACATCTTCTTTTGTATCTAAAATTACGCGTACTTTATACATTCTATCATTTTTTGTCAGTACAAAAATACGTATTTTTGAATGATAATTTTTAGTAAAATGAACAAGCAAGAATCTCTTACAATCTTAAACAATTACAATAAAAACACCCTAATGGAAACTTTAGAAATTGAGTTTATTGATTTGGGGGATGATTTTATTACTGCCAAAATGCCTGTAACTTCAAAAGTGCATCAACCCTATGGAATATTACACGGTGGAGCCACAGCTGCCTTAGCAGAATCGGTTGGAAGTTGTGCTTCTGCATTTTTTTTAAGAGATTCTAATAAAATTATAAAAGGAATTGAACTAAGCATTAATCATATCAAAAGTAAAAAGGAAGGACATGTTTTTGCTACTGCTAAAGCGATTCATAAAGGTAGAACTACACATTTATGGGAAGTAAAGATTGTAGATGAAGATAACAATTTGATTTCGCTTTGTAAGATAACCAATATTGTTTTAGACAAACAGTAGCATTGAACCCCCATAGAGGGATTAAGCACACTTAAATAATCGCTTAAATAACAAGGACATGAATAAAAAAGAGTTCAAAAGCTTTATGCTTCGGCTACGCTTAACAACGAACAAATATATCTAAAACTTAAAAATCAATATTTTAACTCAAAATTTATTCATGTGAAATTGTTGAAAAAAATCTTGAAATTTACAGGAATTAGTCTTTTTGTAATTCTACTTGTTTTATACTTCTTATTTTGGAAGTTTTCTGCTCCAAAATCTGATCAACAAGTGCTTAAAAAGTTTAATCAAAGTTCTGTTATACCTACACTTTCTCACGAAAATTTTAAAGGATTTGAATACAGAAAACTTTCTATTGTAAAAGACACCACCTTACCTACGCTAGTTTTTGTTCATGGAACCATAGGTTCTTCTACCGATTTTGTAAAATACATGAAAGACAGTTTACTACTTAGTAAAGCTAATATGATTTCATATGATAGGATTGGTTACAATTATCAAGACAAAAATCCGGTTCAAGAAAGTATTGCTTTTGAGCGTGACATGCTTCAAGATATTTTACAAGATGTAAATCCTAAAAAAACAATTGTTGTTGGATATTCTTATGGAGGCCCCATTGCTTTAGCTCTTCAAAAAAAAGTTCATAAAGTACTATTATTGGCTCCTGCTATATACAGCAAAGTAGAACCGATGCCTTGGACCTTGAATTTTTATAAATGGAAACTTACCAGATGGCTTGTTCCACCCATATGGCAAGAAGCTAGCAGAGAAAAATTATCACATAAAGAAGATTTACAAAAATTTGAAAACAACTGGAAATCAACCCCAAACCAAATAGTAAGTATTCATGGCACAAATGATTGGATTGTTCCTCAAGAAAACTCAATATTTTTAGAACAACACTTCCCTAAAAATCAGTTTAAGTTAATTAACATTTCTGATGCAGGTCATGGGTTTATTTGGAGTAAATTTGACACGATTAAACAACTTTTAATACAAGAACTAGATTGAGTATTTTTTCAAACATAAAAGAAGCTTTAAAACAACAATTACCCTTTGTTGCCTACAGAAAACCTAATACATCTTTACTGAAGGGTTGGTTTCAGCAAAATGCTACGTTAATTACTTCTGAAAACTATAGTGAAAGCGGATTTATTTTTGCTCCGTTTGATAATAGAGAAAAAGCTATTCTAATTCCTGAAAATCAATCTACTTATTTTGAAGAAGAAGTAAGTATAGATTCTATTTCTTCTAATAACAATACTAATCGCACACCTGATACTTCTTCCGAAGAAAACCATATTCAACTTGTTGAAAAAGGAATACAAGCCATTGAGAATAATCAATTTAAAAAAGTAGTTCTTTCCAGAAAAGAAAAAGTTGAATTACCAGAATTCAACCTTATTGAGACTTTTCAAAAACTTTTAAATAGTTACCCTACAGCTTTTGTATATGTTTGGTATCATCCAAAAGTTGGTTTGTGGTTGGGCGCTACTCCTGAAACATTAGTGAGTATTCAAGGCACCACCTTTACTACTATGTCTTTGGCTGGAACACAAGTTTATAATGGCACTACCAATGTTTCTTGGCAACCTAAAGAAATAGAAGAACAGCAGTTTGTTACTGATTATATTACAGATAAACTTATAAATTACTGTTCAGAAATAACCACTTCTGATACCGAAACTATTAAAGCTGGTAATTTACTTCATTTAAGAACTATTATTAACGGGACGCTAAAAACGGATAATGCTACTTTAATAAACACCTTACATCCTACTCCTGCTGTTTGCGGGTTGCCTTTAGAAGCTTCAAGAGAATTTATTTTAAATACTGAAAACTATCACAGAAGTTTTTATACTGGTTTTTTAGGAGAGTTAAACATCAACTCTAAAGAAAGTAATTTGTTTGTGAATTTACGTTGCATGGAAGTTGAAAATAACACGATATATATATATGTAGGCGGCGGAATTACACGAGATAGCAACCCTATAAAAGAGTGGCAAGAAACCGTAGCTAAGACCACTACAATGAAAAAAGTTTTATAGGAAAATCCCCTATTTTATAAAACTTTTCACCTAACAGAAATATTAACCCTCTGAAATACAGCTTTTTTTACTATATTTAGGTAAACTTAAAATTCGCTTTCCTATGAAACAAAAATTACTTAGGATTAACCAGCGTGAAGATAAACTTAATAGTAGAGTAGGTAGAACTTTAACGTATAAGCAGCTGGTTGAATTCGCATCAAAACTACCAAACAAAATAAAATCGCTTGTTTAAAAGCAAAAACCACCAATTGCTTGTGCACAACTGGCGGTTTTTAAGTGTAAATTGAATTTGAATTGATTTTTTTATGCACAAACCAAGCTCTAAACACAAATTGTAATTTGTGTTTAGGGTTTATACAAAACAGTTATCTTCTGTTTTAAATATCGTCAAAAGAAACATCAGTAAAACTTTCTGTAGAAGAGGCTTCTGTAGCTATGCCTTCTTCTCTCTTATAGTCTTTTTGGTGACGTTCACTAATTACTTCAGAACCTTTTTCGTTTACAATAAAGTCTGTTGCTCTTCCTAACATTTCTGCAAAATCAGTAAAGTCTTCTTTATATAAGTAAATTTTATGTTTCTGATAATGGAAAGACCCATCATCGTGAGTGAATTTTTTACTTTCTGTTACTGTTAAATAATAATCATCTGCCTTTGTAGATCTAACGTCAAAAAAATACGTTCTTCTTCCTGCTCTTAAAACCTGTGAAAAGATTTCTTCTTGTTCTACTCTCTCGCTCATAATTCGCTTTAAATAATAGTTGTTTACTTAAAATTTCTCAACAAATCTAACAAAATATTTGACTTGGCAATACGAATTGCTATATTTCTTTTTCTAAAAGTTGTTGTTCATACAGGTCTTTATAATATCCTTTTTCCTTTATTAATTGATTATGAACACCTTGTTGAATTATCTTTCCGTTATCTAATACGATAATTTTATCGGCATTTTTTGCTGAAGACACCCTGTGACTAATAATTATTGTGGTTTTATCGCTAGAAACTCGCTCTAAATTAGATAAAATTTGCTCTTCTGTCTCGGTATCTACTGCTGATAAACAATCATCAAAGATTAAAATTTGCGGATCTTTAATAATTGCTCTCGCAATAGAGGTTCGTTGCTTTTGACCACCTGAAAGTGTAACACCTCTTTCTCCTAAAATGGTTTTATATCCTTCTTTAAAATCGATGATATTCTCATGAATTACAGCGTTTTTAGCAGCTTCAATAATTTCTTCTTCCGTAGCATCTTCTTTACCAAACTTGATGTTGTTTTCAATTGTATCAGAAAATAAGAAAGGTTCTTGTGGCACAAATCCTATTTGATTTCTTACATCATATAAATTACACGTTGTAATATCTTGTCCATCTATAAACACTGTTCCTTCAGTAGTATCATACAATCGTGATATAAGGTTGATAATGGTCGATTTTCCACTTCCTGTTTTACCCAAAATTGCTAAAGTTTCTCCTTTATCAACTTTAAAACTCACATCTTTTAATGCAGTTATATCAGTATCTTCATACGTAAGGGAAACATGTTTAAATTCAATCTCTCCTTCTACATCCGTCGTACCTTCATTGTTATTTTGGATTTCAGGAACATGCTGTAAGAACTCATTAATTCTTTCTTGAGAAGCTTCTGCTTGCTGAATCATAGAAGTAACCCAACCTACAACAGCAACCGGCCATGTTAAAATATTTACATACATAACAAAAGCTCCAATAGCTCCTACTTGAATTTCATCATTTATATATAATGTACCTCCTACATACAATACAATAATATTACTAATTCCTATCAATAGTACCATAAGAGGAAAAAACAGTGCTTGTACTTTATATAAATCAATATTCTTTTCTTTATTAGCATCCGCTAAATCATCAAAATTTATGATTACTGCATCTTCAATAGCATACGATTTTACCACATTAATACCCGAAAAAAACTCTTGATTAAAGGTTGTTAACTTCGATAAATATTGCTGAACAATAGTACTTCTCTTATTTATCTGCTTACTCAACACAAAAATCGACACCGATAAAACTGGAAATGGTATCATGGTGTATAGAGTTAGTTTTGGAGAAATTGCATACATCTGAGTAAAACCAATTACGAAAGACACTAACATGTTTAATGAATACATGATAGACGGACCAACATACATACGCACCTTAGACACATCTTCGCTAATACGGTTCATTAAATCCCCGGTTCTATTTTGCTTGTAAAAATTAAGAGATAATCGCTGATATTGTTGGTAAATCTCGTTTTTTAAATCAAATTCAATCATTCGAGACATCACTATTATGGTTTGACGCATTAAAAAAGTAAAAAAACCACCTAATAAAGTTACTCCGATAATAAGTAAAATATTGTTTAGCAAAATGCTTTTTACTTCTGATATCTCCGTTATTTTTCCTAACTGATAATCTTCTACCACATTTAGTGAATCACCAACAAAATCAGGAATTCTTAGTGTAAATATTTTTGCTAGAACAGTTATAAAAACCCCTAACAATAACCTCCACTTATACTTTATGAAATACTTATTTAAATACTGTAATGCTTTCAATCTTACTTTTTTATAAAAATTCAACTTAAAAAGAAGCTTCTTGTTAAAGATACCATAATTGAGCTCTCTTTTTTTGCTTTTGTTTTAACGATTTCTTACTTTTGTGCTCGAATTTTTGAGATTGCTTAAATTATCTCAAATTAAAAAACTAAAACAAATGACATCAGAAATCATTGATACTAAAGATCTTAAGAACGACCCTGTGTTTGGTCAATTATCTTTTGACAATCACGAGCAGATCGTTTTTTGCAACGACGAAGATACAGGTTTAAAAGCAATTATTGGTATTCACAACACAACTTTAGGACCTGCTTTAGGAGGTACTAGAATGTGGCAATATAAAAGTGAATGGGAAGCTTTAAACGATGTATTACGTTTGTCTCGTGGTATGACTTATAAGTCTGCTGTTACTGGTTTAAACCTTGGTGGTGGTAAAGCAGTTATTATTGGTGATGCTAAAACTCAAAAAAATGACGCGTTAATGCGTAAGTTTGGTGAGTTTGTAAACTCTTTAAGCGGAAAGTATATTACTGCGGAAGATGTTGGGATGGAAACTCGTGATATGGATGTTATTCGTGAAGTAACTCCACACGTAACAGGTGTTTCTGAAGCAATTGGTGGATCTGGAAACCCTTCTCCTGTAACTGCTTACGGAGTGTACATGGGTATGAAAGCTGCTGCTAAATATAAATTCGGAACTGATAACTTAGAGGGTAAAAAAGTATTAGTTCAAGGTGTTGGTCACGTAGGTGAAACTTTAGTAAAGCACATTACTGACGAAGGTGCTCAAGTTATCTTAAACGATATTAACGAAGCTCGTTTAGAAGAATTAAGCAAAAAATACGGTGCTAAAGTTGTATTAGGAAACGATATTTTTGGTTTAGACCTTGATATCTATGCTCCTTGTGCTTTAGGTGCTACTCTTAACGATGAAAGCATTGCTCAATTAAAAGCTCAAGTAGTTGCTGGTGCTGCTAACAACCAATTAGCAAACGAATTAAAACACGGTACGATGTTAAAAGAAAGAGGTATTGCGTATGCTCCTGATTTCTTAATCAACGCTGGTGGTATTATTAATGTATATGCAGAAGTTGAAGGTTACGACAAAGCTGAAAGCTTAAAGAGAACTGAAAACATCTACAACACTACATTAGAAATTTTCAATTTATCAGAAAAAGAAAACATCACTACACATCAAGCTGCTTTCAATATTGCACAAGCAAGAATTGATGCTCGCAAAAAAGAGCAAAATAGCTAGATAAAAAATAAAAAAAAGTTTTACTTTTGCAGAGCGTTAGAAATAGTTTCTATCGCTCTTTTTTTTAAAGTTCTTTAGAATGATTAACAGAAGACATATTCGTGTTAAAGTAATGCAGTCGGTATATGCGATGCAACAATCGCACAGCGATGATTTAGTTAAGGAAGAAAAATTCTTAAAACACAGCATTCAAAAAATGTACGACTTGTACGTTTTAAATCTTCAATTATTAGTTGAAGTTCAAAAATTAGCTCGAAAGAGAATAGAGCTTTCAAAAAAGAAAATTCTTGCTACTAAAGAAGAACTTAATCCAAATACAAAGTTTATTAATAACAAGGTTTTAAACCAACTTAAAGAAAGCGTAAGCTTAGAAGGGTATGTTGAGCTTAATAAATTAAATTATTGGGATCTTGACGATGAGTATGTAAAAATTTTGTTAGATGAATTACAGAAAAGTGATATCTACAAAAAATACATGGACACCGTTGAAGATTCTTTTAATGTAGACCGTGCTTTTGTTATTGACTTTTTTAGAGAAATTGTAGCTCCTAACGAAAAATTAGCGGATTATTTTGAGGATAAAATGATTTCTTGGGTTGACGATATTCCTTTTGTAAACACTTGGGTTTTAAAAACTATTAACAAGCAAAAAGCCAACAAACCTTTTATTTTAGGTAGTTTATATAAAGATAGTGAAGACCAAGCTTTTGTATCCAACTTATTTAACAAAACCATGTTAAATCAGCATAAATACGAAGAAGATATCAAAGAAAAAACACCTAACTGGGAAGCCGATAGAATTGCCGATATTGATATGATTATTATAAAAATGGCTATTACAGAATTTTTACACTTCCCTTCTATTCCAAGTAGAGTTTCTATCAACGAATATATTGAGTTAGCTAAAGATTATTCTACTAATAAAAGCGGTTACTTTATCAATGGTGTTTTAGATAAATTAGCTAAAGACTATCTTAGCTCTAACAAGATGGTGAAAATAGGTAGAGGATTATTATAAAAATTAGTATTTTTACAACAAACAAAAATATTTTACAATGAAGAAAATAGCAGTAGCATTAGCATTTGTTGTTTCAGCAGGAATGTTAGTTTCTTGTGGACAAGGTAATGCTTCATCAAAAGTAAAAAAAGAAAACGTTGAGAATGCAGAAAAAAGAGACAACACTATTAACCAAGGTGCCCCAGAGATCTCTTTTGACAAACAAGAATTTGATTTCGGTACAGTTAAAGAAGGTGAAGTTGTTGAAACTACTTTCGTTGTAACCAATACAGGTAAAAGTGATTTAGTAATAACACACGCCCAAGCATCTTGTGGTTGTACGGTTCCTGAGTGGACAAAAGACCCAATTGCACCAGGTGAAACAGGTGATATTAAAGTTAGCTTTAACACAAGCGGAAGAACTAACAAACAATCAAAATCTGTTACGTTAACTACCAATACTGAGAAAGGTAGAGAAATTATCAAAATTTCTGGTATGGTAACCCCTAAAAATAAAGACGCATAATGTTTACAACCATTTTTTTACAAGCTAGTTCTCAAGAAAGTTTAATGAACATGCTTCCTTTTGTAGCAATGATTGCTGTTTTTTACTTTTTAATTATTCGCCCTCAAATGCGTCGTCAAAAAAAAGAAAAACAGTTTCAAACAGAAATTAAAAAAGGAGCTAAAATTGTTACCACAAGTGGTATTCATGGAAAAATAGTTGAAATTAATGATACTGACAATACGGTTTCTATCGAAACTGGTGCTGGTAAAATTAAATTTGAACGTTCTGCAATTTCAATGGAATTAAGCAAAAAATACAGTACTGAAAGTAAAAACTAACTGTAATACACTGATATAAAAAAAGTGAGCTAATTAGCTCACTTTTTTGTTTTTTATGTAGATTGCATCAATATTTATTTTCTTGAAAAAAAACGTTAACATACCTAAAACCTTTTTTGGTTTCTTAATCGCCTCAATATTTTTTTGGTTACTCATAAACCTTTCAAAAGAATACAATGCAGAGGTAGAATATGACATTGAATACACTCAATTACCTCAACAAAAAACATTGATTGACGCTCCTTTTAACAAACTAACCTTAAATGTAAAAAGTAGTGGTTATAATTTATTAATGTCCAGCATTAACCACAAACCAATCACGCTACAATTAGACAAAGCGGTTAAAAAAAAGGGAAGCAACTATTATTTTTTATCAAAAAACTTGCATCCTGAAATACAACATCAATTAAAACATAATATTGAGTTAAATAGCATCACTCAGGATACTATTCCTGTAAAAATAGGATTGTTGAGTTCTAAAAAAGTTCCGTTAAAACCTAATGTAAATATCTCTTTTCAGTTAGGATATGGTCTTTCAAAACCTTTAAACCTCACTCCAGATAGCATCTTAATTTCTGGTGATGAAACTGATGTTAACAGAATAGAGTTTCTAAACCTTGATAGCGCTACTTTAGAGAACATCTCTAAAAACACAAATATTACCTCTTCTATTCTATTTCCTGAAAATATTCAGCTTAAAGCGAGTCATAAATTAGTAGATATTGAATTGTTGGTAGACAAATTTACAGAAGGGGAAATTGAAGTGCCTGTTCTTGTTAAAAATGCCCCAAAAGGAATTAACATTTTCCCTAAAAAAGTAAAAGTGATTTATAAAGTAGGCTTGAAAAACTTTAATGAAATTACCCCTGATTTATTTAAAATAGAATGTGATTATTTAGACGCTGAAAATAACGAGTTAAACTACCTTACACCTAAACTTAAGGATACTCCTAATTTAGCTACGGTACTAAGAATAGTGCCCGATAAAATTGACTTTTTAATTTACGAATAATATGGTAGTAGGATTAACAGGCGGAATTGGTAGTGGAAAATCGACCATTTTAAAAATGTTTTCTGAGTTTAAAAACATTGCTGTTTACATGGCAGATGATGAAGCCAAAAAGCTCATGCATACTTCACCAGTAATTAAATCTCGTTTAATTACTGAATTTGGCAAAGAAACCTACATTAATAACGAATTAAACAGACCATATTTAGCTTCTATCGTTTTTAAAAACAAAGAGAAATTAGCTTTGTTAAACTCTATTGTTCACCCTGTTGTTAATGAACATTTGCAAGCTTTTATCAAACAAAATTCTGACAAAGCTTACGTTTTATATGAAAATGCCATACTTTTTGAAAACGGTAGCGATGCTTTTTGCGATAAAATTATTACTGTTACTGCTCCAGAAGAAGTCAGGATTAACCGAGTTGTAAAAAGAGACAACACTACGATTGAAGAAGTAAAAAACAGGATAAAAAACCAATGGAGCGACACAAAAAAAACACTTCAATCCAATTACATTATTGATAATAAAACACTTAACTACTCCAAAGAACATGTGTTAAGAATCCATAATTCTTTAACAAAAAGGACTGTATAATTTACGCTTTACTAACCCTAACTGTTAAAACTTTCTTAATTTTACAATAACTTTGTTAATCTAAGTTAAAACATTATATCTCTAACTTATATTAATTTATTTTTGAATAATGGGTAAGAAAATCTTTATTCTCATTGTTGTTTTAATGAGTATTTCTTTAATAGGAATTATCTCTATTCAAGTATATTGGATAAAAGATGCTATAAAAAACAAACAACAACAATTTAAAAATAATGTAACCATTGCTTTAGCTCGTACCTCTGAAAACATAAAAGAGAGAGAGTACTTAGAGTTTCAGCAAAACTATAAAGATTACTTTGAAAGTAACAAACTAAGAACAGAAGCAGAAATAACAACGTTTCTTTTTCAGCAAGTTGATACTGTTAGCAAAACTAAGTTTTCTTTTGGTAGTTCTATTTTAGAAGAAAGTTTTAAAATGCCTGGTGAGTTTGTTGATAATGATTCTATCATTATTAAACGATATTCAGGAAAAGAAGATATTTTCTTTTCTCAGGTTATAAAATCAGAAAACAAAGATTTTAAACCCTTTTTAAGCGAAAACCGTTATTCTGTTTACAAAACTTATCCAAGTTGGAATGATGATGTAATGGAACATGCTTTTCGTAGAAGTAAAAGTATTTACGCAATACATCAAAGAATAAGTAATAAAGAATTAAAATTTATTCTGAAAGATGAATTCGCTAAAATGAACATTACTCAAGATTTTAAGTATGTTGTTTATGAAGACGGATTAGCAACACAACTAAAATCGGGGTATTTTAATATACAGCCAGAAGATATTAACTATCCTCTACTTGAAGATGAAGAAGGAAATAGTAAATATAAATTATATGTAAAATTTCCTGACAAGCGAAAAAACTTGTTATCAGGAATGATGGAAATATTAGTACTTTCCTTATTCTTTATAGGAATTATTATTGCTGCATTTTCAATATCATTATACCAAGTAATACGTCAAAAGAAGATTTCTGAAATAAAAACAGATTTCATCAACAATATGACACACGAGTTTAAAACACCTATTGCAACCATTAATCTTGCTTTAGACGCGATTAAAAACCCAAAGATCATATCTGACGAAGAAAAAATTAAGCGCTATGTGCAAATGATTCGCGATGAAAACAAGCGTATGCACGGGCAGGTAGAAAATGTATTGCGAATTTCAAGACTAGAAAAAAATCAACTTGAAATTAGTAAAGATGCTGTTGATATGCATGATATTATTGAAGAAGCTATAGAGCATATTCAATTATTGACTGATGACAAAAAAGGAAGTGTTACAACGCACTTCGAAGCTATTTCAACAGAGGTTTTAGGAAACCAATTTCACTTAACCAATGTTGTTGTTAACATGTTAGAAAACGCATTAAAATATTCAGAAAACGCACCAAAAATTGATGTATTTACTGAAAGCACAAATAAATACTTTATCTTTAAAATAAAAGACGAAGGGATAGGAATGAGCAGAAATGCTCAAAAATATGTGTTCGATAAATTCTATAGAGAACACAAAGGGAACATACACAACGTAAAAGGTCATGGTTTAGGATTATCTTATGTTAAAGAAATTATAGACAACCACCAAGGTACCGTTTATGTTGAGAGTGAAAAAGGCAAAGGAAGCACGTTTACAGTTAAATTACCATTAATATAAAAGATTAAGGAATGGGGAGTAAAAAAATATTATTAGTAGAAGACGATCCTAATTTTGGAACAGTTCTTAAAGATTATTTAGCACTTAACGATTACAATGTTACACATGCTAAAGATGGAATCGATGGTTTAATCATGTTTAAAAATGCTGAGTACGACTTATGTATTTTAGATGTTATGATGCCTCGTAAAGATGGTTTTTCTTTAGCTGAAGACATTCGTGCTACAAACAAAGAAATTCCAATTATATTTTTAACTGCAAAAACATTAAAAGAAGATGTTTTAAAAGGTTACCAAGTTGGAGCTGACGATTACTTGAATAAACCTTTCGATTCAGAAGTTTTATTACACAAAATCAAAGCTATTTTACAACGTAAGGAAACTGAAAAAACAAACGACAGTGACGAGTTCGAATTCAAAATTGGAGGGTTTGACTTTAACTCTAAGTTACGTCACTTAACTTACAAAGGTGGTGAACCTCAAAAATTATCACCAAAAGAAAGTAAGTTATTACGTATGTTAGCTATCCATAAAAATGACTTAATGCCACGTGAATTAGCGTTGACGAAAATTTGGAGAGACGACAACTATTTCACTTCTCGTAGTATGGATGTATACATTGCAAAGCTTCGTAAGTATTTGAAGAATGATGAAAATGTAGAAATTTTAAACATTCATGGTGAAGGATTTAGATTGATAGACAACAAATAATATCATTTTAAATAAATTTAAGCTTAGGTAAACCCTAAGCTTTTTTATTATCTAATCTATTTATTTTTCTATCTTGCTCCTGATAATTCTTCAATAGTACTGTACTTTCCTTTATAACTTCCTGTTGCTACACTTCCGTTAACTCTTTTCACTTTAAAGTCTAATGAAATGTTAGTTTCGTTAATTGAATTTATAGTTAAAGTAACTTCATCTCCATTTTCATACTCCATTAGTAATTGTTCATTATCGTATTCTCCTAAAAATTCTCCATCAGTCATAAACTCATACGATAAACTATTTGTTGTATAAGTTTTTGAGGTTAAATTTTCATCACGAACAGCAATTGAAAAGAAATCTACCTCAGTTAAAGCTACACCTGAGTTTTGGGCAGCTTCTATATCTTGTTCAGTAATATTTAATAAATGTAACAATATAGTAGTTCTACTATGTTTTGTGAATTTTTCTACGAAAATTGATTCCATCGGATAATTTTTTCCTTCAATTATAAATTGATTTGGTGTTTCTTGAACATCATCAGATGAACAGCTTACGTAAAAAACAGTAGTTAAAATAATCGCTAATAAGTAGTTTATTTTTTTCATAATAATATAATTTGACATGCAAAACTACCTTGGTTTTAAACCATCTAGTTAAATTTATTTCTGAATAGGTTTTATTTCTTTCTAAAAAGCCATGTTTTCCTTTTAAACTATTTTCTGTTACTTTTTTTATACATTGTAACAATAATTTGAATGAATCGTCAAATACATATAATCAACAAAATCAAAAAAGCTTGGAAACAATTTTATCTATACAAAACCTCGATAAAAAATACGGAAAAGTTCATGCGGTAAACAACCTCTCTTTTGACATTCAAAAAGGAAATGTTTACGGAATATTAGGACCTAATGGAAGTGGAAAATCAACCACTTTAGGTATTATTTTAAATGTAGTTAACAAAACCTCAGGAAGTTTTAGCTGGTTTGATGGTAAACTATCTACTCATGAAGCTTTAAAAAAAGTAGGTGCTATAATTGAGCGTCCTAATTTTTATCCATACATGTCGGCAGTTCAAAACTTACAGCTCATCTGTAAAATAAAAGGTGTTTCGTATGATAAAATAGACGAAAAATTAAAAATTGTAAATCTTTACGAGCGTAGAAACAGTAAGTTCAGAACTTACTCTTTAGGAATGAAACAACGCTTAGCAATTGCTTCTGCCTTATTAAACGATCCTGAAATATTAATCTTAGACGAACCTACTAACGGACTAGATCCACAAGGGATACATGAAATTCGTCAAATTATAAAAGAAATTGCTCAAAACGGCACGACTATTTTACTTGCCTCACACTTACTTGATGAAGTAGAAAAAGTGTGTTCTCATGTGGTAGTAATAAGAAACGGTGTAAAATTATACAGTGGTAGGGTTGATGAAATGACAGCTTCAAATGGATTTTTCGAGCTACAAGCCGAAGATCAAAACAAGCTTAAACAACTTTTAGAAAATCACTCTTCAATAGGAACTATTAACAGTGAAAATGGAGTTTTAATTGCGAATTTATCTTCTGAATTGTCTGCCTCAGAAATTAATAAATTTCTATTTGACAACGGAATTTCTCTTTCGCATTTAGTAAAACGTAAACCTAGTTTAGAGCAACAATTCTTAGACCTTACCAACAACCAATAAACTTACATCATGCTACGACTTTTAAATATAGAATTACATAAATTAAAATATAACAGAGCTAGTAAAGTTCTTTCAATTATTTATTTCGCCCTATTAACATCAATTGCTTTAATTGCTGCAATAAAATTTGATATAGGTCCGATTAAGTTTCATTTAGCAGAACAAGGTATTTTCAATTTTCCTTACATCTGGCACTTTAATACCTATATAGCTGCAACTTTTAAATTTTTCTTACTATTAGTTATTGTTTCTATGATGGCTAATGAGTATAGCTATAAAACGTTAAAACAAAATTTAATTGATGGTTTAAGTAAAAAAGAGTTTGTTCTTTCTAAATTCTACACTGTTATTGCTTTTGCTTTTATTTCTACTCTATTTGTATTTGTTGTTTCTTTAATTCTTGGTGCTATTTATTCAGATTTTAATGAAATGTCTATTATTTTTTCAGATTTAGGTTACTTAGTTGCTTTTTTCATAAAACTATTAGGCTTTTTCTCTTTTGGTTTATTTTTAGGAATTTTAATTAAGCGATCAGCATTTGCAGTAGCAGCTATGATTGTTTGGTTAATTGTTGAAAGTTTAATTAAAGGCTACTTGTATTGGACTTTTAGAGATGTAAAAACAGGAACTGATGAAGCAGTAAACAGTATTATGCAATTTTTTCCTTTAGAATCGATGGCTAACTTAATTAAAGAACCTTTTACTAGATTAGGAGCTGTGAAATCGGTAGCGAGTCAAATAGGAGAAAACTTTACCAAAGACTACTCTGTTAGCTTATTCAACATAACAATTGTGTTAATTTGGACAGCTATTTTTATCTATTCATCATATGCTTTGTTAAAAAAACGAGATTTATAGAGGGTTTTATGTAATTTAGTTGTTTTATCTGTATAAAAATCTATTTAAATGGTAAAACAACTACTTTTTGTATTTCTGTGTATAAGCTCACTTTCTATTTATAGTCAAAAAGAAGCCAATGTTTGGTATTTTGGAAACAAAGCTGGAATTGATTTTAATGGAACTCCAATCGCCTTAACAAATGGCGCATTAAATACCGAAGAAGGTTGTTCTACTATTTCAGATGAAGATGGAAATCTTTTATTTTATTCTGATGGAATTAAAGTATGGACAAAAAACCACGAATTAATGAGGTATTCTAATGGGCAACTTGCTAATAATTTACAAGGAAATCCATCAAGTTCTCAATCTGGTTTAATTGTACCTGCTCCTGAAAATAAAAACATATACTATATTTTCACTGTAGGAACCGATTATATCCCTAATAATGCTGGATACCCTAGAAACCCTGGTTTTAACTTTTACACTATTGATATCACAAAAGGAAATGGAGGTGAAATTATAGCAGGTCCTATCAACCTTTCTAATAACAGAGATTGGGGATGGTCTGAAAAAGTTACAGCTGTACAAGGAAAAGACTGTACAGAAATTTGGGTTTTATCTATTGTAGAGGACACTTTTTATGCTTATAAAATTGATCAAAACGGTGTAGACCATTTGAATCCTGTTATTTCTAAATCTTCTTATATATTACAAGATAAAAGAGGATATTTAAAAGTATCGCCTGATGGAACAAAAGTAGCTTTGGCCGACTTTACAGCTGGTCAAAATACAGGAAACGGTCGTTTGGTATTGTATGATTTTGATAATGTCACTGGAAAAATTACTTCATCAGGAGAAATATTAACTACTCCTTCTGTTGATGGAGTACCTTATGGTGTTGAATTCTCTCCTCAATCATCTAAACTTTACGCTTCATTATTTATTCCTCCATTTACCTTTAGTATTCTCCAATTCGACTTACTTGATAAAGATGTAGCGCAAACAAAAGCTCAAATATGGAGAGGATCTGGGTATAGAGGCGCTTTACAACTAGCTTCAGATGGAAAAATATACAGTTCTATTCCTGATAAGTCATATTTAGGCGCCATTGAAAACCCTGATGAAAGCGCAAAAAACGTTACATACAAACCAGTAGCTATTGATTTAGGAAGAGGAAGAACCTCTCAGGGCTTACCTCCTTTTATCCAATCATTTTTTGCTCCTGTTAAGTTATTGAATGCTGACTCTAATGCTGTATTAAGTAACACAAATCAAGTATTTTGTATAGGAGACAGCTATGAAATAGTTCCTGAAATTAATAATCCAAACGATAGTTACACATGGTCAAAAGACGGAACAGTAATAGCTAATACAAGAACACTAACTGTAGACAACGCTAATTTTGGAAGCGGTTTATACGAAGTTAAAATAGAGTCTAATTCATATTGTAAGAAAACATATACAGGTAAAGTTCAAGTTACATTCGAACCTAAACCTACTATTAATACAATTCAACCCTATATTCAATGTGACTTCGATAGTAATCCTTATGATGGGTTTGCTGCTTTTAACCTTGAGCTTTTGGAAGCTTCTTTAGTTGATGATTTTTCTAATATTTCAATAGATTTTTTTGAAACTTCTGATAGTAACTTTTCAAGTCCTCTTAACAAAAATAACTATACTAATTCAGTAGCTAAAAATCATTCTATTACAGTAAAAGTAACAAACAATACTACAAACTGTTATCAAACTCAGGTTATCGATTTACAGGTAAATCCTACTGGATTAAATATATACTCTGATGAACATATTAGTGAGTTAGATCAAAATGCATCAAATGCAAATGCTAAATTTAGTATAGGCACAGGTAATGGATTTTTTGATTTCTCAATCAAAACTCAACAAATAATCAATAATTCTGGAGGAGCCTTATCGCAAACTACTCACGATTTTCAATATTACAGAACTGTAGAAGACGCCTCTTTACAAACAAATCAAATTCTCCCTCCTTATGAAGATCATTTATTTACTAATAATTCTGATGTCTATGTAAGGATTTCTAACAAAGGAACAACATCTTGTGAAACTGTTGGGAATTTTAAAATACTTGTAGAAAAGCTACCTATTCCACAAGGAAATCTAAACGAAGAAATTTTATGCGTAGACAACCCTAAACGAACACCACAGCCACACTCTATAGCCTTAAATGCTGATACTGGAAATACCACAGACACCTACAAATGGTACTTAAATGGTAATTTAATTCTAAACGAAACCTCGGCTATTTATAATGCTAATTCAGCAGGTGAATACAAAGTTGAAGCATACAGAAAGTATCCTAACATAAATACCCCATCCATGGGATATAACACTTTTTTTGTCAAAGAATCCAATCAAGCATTAATTGTTAATATCAAATCTGTGGACGACCAAGACAATCCAGATAGTAATAAAATAGAAATTACTGTAGATGGAATTGGAGATTATGAATATGCTCTGAACAGCACTAATTTTGGTGATTTTGTCAAAGGAGACGAAAACCTAACATATACCTTTACCAATATTCCTCCTGGATTGAATTTTATTTCTGTTAGAGATCGAAATGGGTGTGGCGTTGTATCTTCTGATCAAATTTCAACCATATACTTTCAACGTCATTTTACTCCAAATGGAGATGGTCATTTTGACACATGGAAAGTGTTAGGTGTTGATAATGATTATTATGATGTTGTTAAAGTTCAAATTTTTAATCGTTTTGGGAAATTGATTAGTGAAATTACCGATAAAAATCACCCTGGTTGGGACGGTGTATACAATGGTACTACCCTACCTACAAATGATTATTGGTACAAAGCAGAATTAATAAATAAAAACGGGGAAGTTCGTAAAAAAACAGGGCATTTTTCTTTAATTAGAAAATAAGAAGTAAGTCTCTAAAACACCAAAAGTTAGCTGTTATAAATATTATTATTATTTTGTAAATTAGCTTTTCTCAAACAATTAACTAGCTATGAATAAGTTAATATTTATAATTCTTTTTTTTTCTTCTCTTTTTTGTTTCTCTCAAAGAGAAGCCGACAATTGGTACTTTGGAGATAAAGCAGCAATGCAGTTCAATAGTGGATTTTTAAATGTTTTAAATAATAGTCGAATGACTACAGAAACAGGATCTTCCAGTATCTCTAACAATCAAGGAGAATTATTATTCTACACAAATGGTCAAACCATTTGGAATAAAGAGCACCAAATAATGGAAAACGGAGATGACTTAGCTGGAGAACCTGAATTGATTCAACCTGCCATAATCATACCCAAACCCAACAACAATAATATTTATTATATTTTCTCTACTAGAAAAACTAAGACCAACGCTCCTTTAATGTTTCCTGGAATTTATTATTCTGAAGTCGAAATATCTAGTACCTACCCTTTAGGAAAAGTAGTCCGAAAAAACGTACGTCTTGAAAACTCAACAGCTACAAGAATTACTGCTGTTCATCATAAAAATGGAAAAGATGTTTGGGTTATTACTTATGGAAGTGATTCTTATGGTGGACCAGACAATGTGTTTTTTGCCTTTAACGTAACCGAAAACGGTATTAAACTCCCTGTAAAAAGTAGGTTAAATGAAATAGATCCTATTTTTAAGACAGGGGAAATGAAAGCTTCTCCTGACGGTAGTAAGGTTGCTTTATCAACTAACACTAAAATTTACATTTATAATTTTGACAATACAACAGGTACTCTTTCTAGATTTAAATACCTTAATTTATTATTAAATTTCACAGAAGGATATAGTTCTTATGGTTTAGCTTTTTCTCCAAATTCAAAATTCTTATACTATCCTTCTTTATTTTCTAGTAGTAAAAGGAGTTATACTATCATGCAAATGGATTTAGACGATCCTAGAGAAGATCATATTGGAGTTCCTGTTTTCAAGACTGGACCTACTAGAGCTAGTGCCTCTGCTCAATTAGCTTCAGATGGTAAAATATATATAGCCCAAATAAAGAAAAAGAATCTTTTTGACGAGAATGGATATTACACTGGCTTTGAAATTTACCCCATAAAAACTTTAGGGGTTATTAACCAACCTGATAAACTAGGTGAAGCTAGTGATTATGAACATGATGCGATAAACTTAGAAAATGGTTTGTCATATTATGGCTTACCTAATTTTATTCAGTCTTACTTTAGAAATAGAATTATAACTGATAATGAATGTGTTTCTGATAATTTCGAATTTAGCTTAGATTCATATAAAACTATTGTTTCTGCAGAATGGAATTTTGGAGATGGTTCTAACTCAACAGAATTAAATCCTTCTCACAAATATAACAATCCGGGAAAATATATTGTTTCTTGTAATGTCTCTTTTGAATCTGGCACCACAACTTTTTATAAAGAAGTTATTGTTTATCCTCTTCCTGTCCTAATTTCAAATCAAAAATTAGTGCAATGCGATAATGACAATGACGGAGTAAGCTTATTTAATTTGAATGATGTAAATGACCTTATTTCAAATGACAATACTCTTACCTACAAATTTTATAGAAGCCTAGCTGATGCTGAAAATAATACAAATGAAATCTCAAACTCAGAAAACTTCTATAATGAAACCCCTTTACAAACTATTTATGCCAAAGCATTTACCGTTTATGGTTGCTCTGAAATTGAAAGCTTTACTTTAGAAGCTATATTCAAACCTGCACTAAGCATTACTCCAATTGTAGCTTGTGAA